>JAENXH010000149.1 GCA_016649585.1 Methanosarcinales archaeon | reverse complement strand
GGTATGTCGAGGAATTACCGGGTGCGAACACACAAGGCAAAACGCTTGAGGAAGCCCGTGAGAATCTTCACGAAGCTATCGAGTTAATTTTACTCTCTAACAGGGAGTTAGCGGAAAGAGGATTATTGGGCAAGGAATTTATTCGTGAGGAGATCAAGGTTGCTATTCGATGAAGCGACGGAAATCGATTCAACATTTAGAAGAGCATGGCTGTAAGTTTCTTCGGGAAGGTAGGAGACATACCGTTTATTATAATCCGTCGAACAGGAAGACCTCTACCGTACCGAGACACAATGAGATTGTAGGTGCGCTTGCGCGGAAAATTTGTAAAGATTTGGAAGTTCCACCATCAAAATGAGTCGCCACTTCGCAAATACACAAGGTAAAAAAAATTCTGCTCACCTTGAAGCAGAACGTTTTTATGTTGCATAAACAAAGGTAATTTTAGGGATAAACAGGTAACGTTTGAGTATCTCTAATTAGAAAAGATTTAAAGGCGTGAAAAAATGAAGGCTATAATTTCATGCATTGAAGAACTTCGGTTGAAGCTGGATAGACACCGGAAGGATGGTTTAAAGGAATATCCTACGCGTACCATATTCATAGATCCATTATTACAAGCTCTTGGATGGGATGTAAGAGATCCTGATGAAGTCCAGCTTGAATATCCAACTATTGATGGGAAGTCTGTTGACTACGCATCAAAAATAAACCGCAAGCCTGTTCTATTCCTAGAAGCTAAACCGCTAAATGATCCACTTACCGATGTTAAAGCTATTACGCAAGTAGTTGGCTATGCTGCGAATGCCGGTGTTGAATGGTGCATCCTTACAAACGGTGTTAACTATAAAGTTTATCGTAGTACAGAAAAGGCTTCTGCACCAGAGAAATTGCTTTTTGAAGTTTCATTTGATCCAAAGGAAACAGAAGGCATGACAATTCAGCAAATTGCTGAACAGTTTACTCGTTTCTCGAGAGATGCAATGGCGAAGGGTGTGCTTGACGAGATAGGTGAACAAATTTTCACCACAGGTAAGGTAAGGAAAGCTTTGGATAAGCTCTCTATGGACCCTCCAACTACTCTAATCAGAATCATACGTTCTGCTATTGGGGATGATTCTATTGAACCTGTGCAAATAAGAGCAGCCCTCAAGAGGTTATGGAGTCAAAAGTCAGAGGGGGAGTTCCATCGATTTTCGGTTAAAGCCGATACAAAGACAAAGATAGACGATACAAAACTTAGAGGAGGTAAAGAATATGACGAAGAAGTTCACACAAAAGGAAAACCACAGGAAGTCATAGAACTGTTCCTAACTCTTGATAACTTTTGTAGAGAATTAGACCCACACAATGTCCAAAAAAGATATCGCGCTAAATATGTAGCCTATGCGTACGTAAAGTCCACTTTCTGCTCTGTACATATCCAGAAAAGTGGACTTCGTGTTTGGTTAAAACTTGATTATGCACGTTTGGAGAATCCCCCTGATTATGCTCGTGACGTTTCAAAAACGGGGCATTGGGGCGTGGGTAATGTGGAGCTTGCAATAAATAGTTTTGAGAGGATACAAGAAGCTAAATCCTTGATACGACAGTCGTTTGAAAAGAACAGATAAATTAAACCACCATTTTACGCTATCCATCCATTAAAACTTTTTCATGCTACAACTGTTGTTAACAGGTAAAATCAAGATGCACCTATATGCTTACGATGCAGGGCAGTGTGACCCGAAGAAGTGTACAGCGAGGAAATTAGCACTATTTGGCTTGATAACTTCGGTCAACGTGATGCGAAAGATACCGTACAAAACGATTGTGCTGGTTCCAATTGCGGATAAAGCGCTCTCGCCAGCAGACAGAGAATTCACGAATAGTGTAACCGTTTTTGATTGCTCCTGGAAGAAAATAGCTCCTTTTGAGGATGCATTGATGCGCATGAAGAGGAAAAAGCGAGCTTTACCCTATCTGATAGCGGCCAATCCCGTTAACTATGGTAAACCTTTTATTCTGAGCTCTGCAGAAGCTTTTGCCGCTGCGTTGTTCATCCTCGGTGAGACAGAGCAAGCACAATCGCTATTGGAGAAGTTCAACTGGGGAGACGAATTTATGAGATTAAATGCGGACATGCTGCTTGCGTATTCTAAGGCAAAAGACAGTACTGAAGTAGTAGAGATGCAGAAAAGATTCATGGAGGTTTAGCTGCTGCTAGGTTTCAAGATACAGGATGCATGATACAGGATACAGGACTATAATAACTGATATATTCCCAAATCCTAATATATCTGAATATCCGAAAAATGGCCACGTGTGATATAGACGGAGCGAGTAGCGGCAGAAAATATCGTGTTGTACAATTGAGCAAAGAGGATGCGAAAGATATCGCAGCTCTTTACCAGGCGGTATGGCAGAAAGCATGCGATTATCCGAAGGAATGGCGAGAAAAACGTGCGATGAGTGCAGAGGAGATAAGGAAAGAGATGGATTCCGGCTATTTCTTCTTCGGTGTTCACGTAAAGAATGAATTGGTGGGAGTTTATAAAGTGACCCTAACCGAACTGGGGTGCTACGGCGAACAGCAGGCAGTTCTACTTAGATATCAAAACCAGGGTGTGGCGTACGCAATGTACGAGCAGTTCTTGCAGTTCGCAAAAGCGAATAAATGCAAGGTGAATTACGTGAATATATTAGTGGGTAACGAACCCTGTGAGCGAGCGATGAAGCGGTATAACTTTTACAAAACGGGTGAGCCCTGGGAGCAAAGTAGGGGAATGCTCGTTCAGACCTATGAGCGAAAGGTGGAGGAAGAGGTATAGCCATCCAATGCAATCAATTGGCCTTCCTTGAAGATACGATATGAAATCCGAGTTCATAATCCCGTAGTGGATCATTAAAATGGGTGGAGGCCGCTATAGAGGACTACAACAAAAAGATAGCTGACGTAAACCGCAGCCAGCACACACGCCTCTTTTTTTCCTAAGCTTTTCTTGAATATGATTACAATCAGGAAAACGAAGACCGATAATAAAAGATAGAAAGCGGATAGCCCTATGTTGCCATGAATGGGAGTCACAGCTACGAAACTGAAAGGCAAACCTATCCCCACCAGAATATCGAAGATATTGCTTCCAACTGCGTTAGAAACTGCTAAACTCCCCATACCCTTCCTTGCCGCCTCCACTGACACGAAAAGGTCCGGAACCGAGGTCGCGATCGCTATAATAACCAGGCTGAAAAGCGATTCCGATAAACCTAACGTATTCGTAACATAAACGGTTGATCTCACCATTATATCAGCACTCAACGCTATACCCACAATCCCGATACCCGTATAAAGAACCGCTTTCTTCGTAGGAACATACTCGAACTCCTCTTTTGGAACGAACTTTCCGTCAATCGCATCCCTGAAAAGCCAGATGAAATAGACAACGTAAAGCAAGAACCAGGTTAGTGCCTCCCAGCGTGTCAAATCCCCGTCCATAATCGTTAGTATCGTGACTATCACCACGAAGAGGTAGTATGCACCATCCCTTTTGAGCACTTTCTCATCGAGAACGCATTTTCTTACCTAGAGCGAGAAGGCAAGTAATAAAGATATATTAAAGATCGCTGAGCCAACGATTGTCCCCATACCAATGTCCGGATGCCCTTCCACAACCGAGAAAAC
>JAENXH010000148.1 GCA_016649585.1 Methanosarcinales archaeon | reverse complement strand
TATTAACCTCTCGTAGCCAAATTCGAATGCTGAGTGTTATTTTAGAGCCCGAAATATCAGCAATCAGGACTTTCGGCTCGAACATTGTTACATAAAAATCTGGCTCAAAGACTCGTTTAAAACGGGGCATTTCTAAGAGTTGCGTCATCATAGATTTTTCCTCGATAGGCACATTCGGAAGTATCCACGCATTTTCATCTGCAACTGCTAAGACTATTCGTTTAATTTTTTTTAGGTCAGAACCATAGGGGATCGTTAACTGTACGGGAAGTTCTACAAACCCTGATTTTGAGTAGTTAATGATCCTTGACGATAAAAGGACGGAATTCGGTAGATAAATCAGCCGACCGTTTATATTCCGTAAAACCGTAGTTGTTAACGTAATGTCCTTCACTTTGCAGACGCCTGTTTCTGGCGCGCCCCCGACTTCAATCCACTCTTCAAGCCGAATTGGTCTTTCGATCGCGATCAATACCCCCGCAACGAGATTTTGTATGATTTGCTGGGAAGAGAAGGCAAGTGCAATACTGAAGACGCCCAACGATGCGGCAAAAGCGGTTAAATCTTTACCGAGCACATTGTGAATGCCTAAATATATCCCACCGAAAAGAACGGTATAGTGCGTTGCTCGTGCTAGTATCTTTGAATGGTGCCTCGAAAGCCTACCGTCGAGAAGTCTCCGCATGACAACGTAGGCTACATTACCCACGATTAAGGTGAGAATAAACGTAAATAAGAATAGCAGGAAAGACTCTAACGGTACTGTTCCAATCAGGACTTTATTGCCCGCCATCGATTAACTATTTCCGCTTTCTCTTTAAAAAACATCTTACCGTTCCACGATACCCTACGCGTGCTATGAATATAACATCATCAGGGGTTTAGAGCGAAGATGACGAAACCTTATATACTAAAAAGGTAAAATTAATCGATATGAGAATCGTATTCTTCCGTTTTTGGATGATTTCACCAAAGATAGGTGGCGGATGGGGGGATACGATTCGAGAAGTAGATCATCGGAGACCGAACGGAAATGGTAAAGAAAAGCATTTGTCTGGCTTTTGAGGTTCATCAGCCGTTTCGGCTACGAAATGACTTCTTCTGGGATAAACACCTATTCAAACGAAGCGTAAAGGAAGGAGACCTTTTCACGTATTATTTTTCCGACGATAAAAACAGGGAGATATTTGAGAAAGTAGCGATAAAATGCTACTGCCCAACGAATGAACTGATCTTAAGACTGATAGACAAATACGACGATTTAAAAGTCGCATATAGCATCACGGGTGTATTTGTCGAGCAATGCGAGCGATACGAGTTTGGTAAGGATATAGTGGCGGATTTCCGGCAGCTTGCATCGAGCGGCCAGGTGGAGTTCCTGGATCAAACGTATTATCATTCGCTGGTGGGTCTTTATGAGGATGATGATGAATTTATCGAGCAAGTGCGAATGCATCGTGAGTTAATGCGTGATTTAGTCGGCTACGAACCCACTTTTTTTGAAAACACCGAACTACTGTATAATAACCGGATAGCGAGGCTCGTGGAGGATATGGGTTATCGGGGGATTGTAGCCGAAGGGGTAGAGCGAGTGTTACAAGGGCGTTCGCCAAATTACGTTTATGAGCCCGTAGGCTGCAAGAAGTTGAAGGTGCTGCTCAGGGATTACCACTTAACGGATGATTTAGGATTTAGATTTTCGCTCAAGAAGTGGCCGGAGTATCCGTTAACTGCCTCTAAATACGCCGACTGGCTCGACGCAACACCGGGGCAATGTATAAACGTCTTTTTAGATTATGAAACGTTTGGCGAGCATCATTGGAAAGAGACAGGGATTTTTGATTTCCTTCAGGATCTCCCCCAGCAGGTATTGAACTACGACATGGAATTCTCAACCCCTTCCGAGATAATAGAGAAGTATACGCCAATAGGGGCGATCGATGTGAGCAATTCAAAGACGATATCCTGGGCTGATGTCGAGAAGGATACGACGTGCTTCATTGGTAATACCATGCAGTGGGCCTGTTATGACTATCTCCGATGGCTTGAACCGTACGTAAAAGAGTCAGGGGATGATGAGCTGTTGAAAATTTGGCGATACCTGGGAGTGAGCGACCATCTTTATTATATGTTCACGGCGGGTGGTTCATCGGGTGACGTACACAGTTATTTCTCTCATTTCAAGAGACCTTACGATGCCTTCGTCACGCTCTTCTCCATCCTCCATGATTTCCATGCCCGTTTACGAGCGAAGCTAAAAGGAGCAGATGTCCTATCGTTCTCGGGACGGGGGAACGAATTTGGAGTTTAAAGAGGTTGGCTGAGTACTTAGAGAACATTCAGAGAGGAAGCAGAAGATGTGATAAACGGGTATAGAGAAAGGGGAGATTTTGAGCGATGGGTCCGGGAAGGATTTGGCGACGGGCTCACAACGATAGATAGAGCCTCCTTCGAGGGTGTGATAAAGCATGGAAAAGTAATTGCAACTTCAAATTATCGATAGTGCAAAAAATACCCCATTTTCTGTCAAAGGGAAAGATCGTATTTAGTTAACTGGAACCTCGTCTCCAATTCCTTATACCTTTTACGGATTGTTATGGGGACTGTCCCTGCGACCTTGGCCAATTCTTTTTCCTCCACCGACTCCCACTGCTAATCGTAGCAATGTATATTACAGCAGCGGCTGATCCCGTTGGTGACCATCCCCTGGCTGCTGCCGTTTCTTTACTCGCTTTTATTATTTTTATTGCCCTCTCCCTTATCGCATCATTCAATCTTAGCTCCGAACAGAAGCGAGGCATGTAGTGCGTGGGGTCAGCAGGTGCAAGCTTTATTTCCAAGTTCTTCAAGAGGAAAAAATTTTCTCTCCTTGTTTTCTTCAAAGGCATTTTTGATACGTTTGCAATCTCTTTCAAAGTTATACACATTATAATTGTGAATTGAAGAACACGATTGACAAGATAGATATTAGAGAATTTTGAAAAACCCCTTGGATGAGTATACAAATTTTTTATATGATTGTACATATAATCATATATCATGAAAACC
This sequence comes from Methanosarcinales archaeon, assembly GCA_016649585.1. Lineage (GTDB taxonomy): Archaea > Halobacteriota > Syntropharchaeia > Alkanophagales > Methanospirareceae > JACGMN01. The sequence continues at coordinate 646 of JAENXH010000148.1, read as the reverse complement.
TTAATGGACTTCGGCTTAAAAGAGGCGTACAAGCGAGTGGCAGAACTTGGAGATCGGCTGGCTGAGATTGAATCGCTGATGGATTGGGAAGCGTTTCGCCCGATTGTAGGTGATATGTACGATAAAAAGAGCGAACAAGGCGGTAGGCCAAATATTGATGAGGTGGTAATGATCAAGCTGCTCGTGCTCCAGCAGTGGTACGGGCTCTCCGATCTGGAACTCGAGAGGCAGGCTGCGGATAGGCTCTCGTTCAGGAAGTTTCTTGGATTTCCAGAGGATATCCCGGATTTTACGACCGTCTGGAAATTCAGAGAGCGGTTGACGAAGACCGGTAAAGACCAGGCAATATGGGCGGAACTCCAACGACAACTTGATGCTCTGGGTCTGGGAGTGAAGCAGGGAGTTGTCCAGGATGCGACGTTTATTACCGCTGATCCCGGACATGCGAAGGCAGATAAGCCTCGAGGAGAGGAAGCGGAGACGCGCCGAAGCCAGGATGGCTCGTGGGCAAAGAAGGGCAGCAAATCATATTTCGGCTACAAGCTTCACAGTAAGCTGGATACAGAGCACGGCCTCATTCGCGAGCTCGAAACGACCACCGCATCGACTCATGACAGCCAGGTGGACCTCTCCAAAAAGGGCGAAG
>JAENXH010000147.1 GCA_016649585.1 Methanosarcinales archaeon | reverse complement strand
GCGATTGCTGCAATATTAGCCATAATAGTAATAAATACCAATTTTAACTTGTTTGGACTTATATTCCTTCCCATAGTATCAGTAAAATGGTTATTCCGAATTATCCTAATATTTATACTTATTGGTGCGGTTTATCTCGGACTGAGATTTGAGTTATACAATAAGTTATACTTAGAATGCCTTGAAAGGGATAATAAGTGGAATGGAAAAGAGGATATGTCTTAGACATTATATCAGAGACTTTACGAGTCGAAATATATTGCTTCCAGAATTTCTTTTTGCATTTGGTAGTATGCACCATGATTTTATACTTCGGGCTTCTTCTCAAACCTCGTCAGATTCTCACAGCCGTTCTTCAGCACGAGTACCATATCCTCCAATCTGACACCCCCAACTTCGGGGTCATACAACCCGGGCTCTATGGTGATTACATTTCCTTTTCGCAATACGTACTCATTATCACTAACACGGGGGTTCTCATGCACATTGAGTCCGACTCCATGTCCCGTGGAATGAATGAATCCCTTTTTGCCACCTTTTCTCAGCGTCTCGTATCCTCGCTCCTCGAATATATCGCACACACAGTTATGCACTTCTCTGCATGTTATGCCTTCCTTTACAAGAGCTAATGCAGCGTTTTGCGCTTCCAGAACTGCTTCGTACATCTCTTTTATTTCCTTTCCCGGTTCACCTTTAACGATGGTTCTTGTCATATCAGCAAAATATCGTTCCACCTTTAATCTCGGGAAAATATCTATGATTATAGGCTCATTTGCTAATAGAGGCCCACTGCCAGAGAAATGAGGGTCGGCAGCCTTTTTTCCGCACGCTACTATTGGCTCTCCACCGTCACAGGTACATCCAGCATCAATCAATGCGTGTTCTATGTGTGCTTTTATTCTTTCAGAGGTTAAGATTTCCCCGTTTTCCATCAAAACGTTTCCATTCACGGTAGATTTTTTTATAACTGTTAGAGCAAGCGCCATTGCCTTCTCGCATGCGCTTTGTGCCTTTTTCATAAACGTTATTTCCTGTTCATCCTTTATCTCCCGCTCTTTCGTCAATGTCACTTCCTCCACGGGTACCACTTCTATGCCGTTCTTCCTCAGTTCCTCAGCGGTATATAACTGAAAATACCTCGGCACTTCTATTGCCTCTACGTGTTCTTCCCGAAGGATTTTTATAATCAGCTCTTCCATTTTAAGGTCATAACCGTAATCAAGTGTAGAGCGAACTTCATTTACAATTGACTCTTTTCTCGCTCGTTCATACTCCATCTGTGACACAATTAGAATGTCTCTTAGCTCGTGGTGAAAGCGAAGATAAATAAAAGGGTCTGCGGCGAGAAAACGAGTGGCGTAATACATGTCTGCGTTACGCATGCTCTCGCTGACTATTAAAAGCGGTTTTTTCGGTTCCTCTGCGTTTTCTTTTTTATCAGACATGTTTCTGTAATTAATTTATGTTTGCCACCACAAGATATAAAGAGAGGTTATCGAGGCTCTGGAGAAAAAGTAGGATGCGGTGGAATCCTTGATAGCAACAATTCCCCCAAATTTTTACCATACCTAAAAGTCGTAGTAAGACTAATGCCTAAAGACCAAGTTTTAATGTAAGACTAATAGATAAAGAATTATTAATGAAACCCATAGGATTACTCGTTCACGGACCGGAGATATTAGACGAAGGCGAAGCGGAGGAAGTGATAGAAACGCTAAATGAAGCCGGATTTGAGTTAGAAGCGGCTTTAGGCGGAATTTCTGGTAAAACTGCGGTTATAGACGCCGATATGCAGCACGTAATAGATATAAGCAAGGATATGAAACCCTCTGAAGTGGTGGACGATTTCTTAAAGCGAGGAATAGATTTTATCGTGCTGGTAAACCATGCAAAGACCGAAGAGAGTGGCTTTGTACTTGGTGAAGGCATTTTGAGGAATTTTTTGAGAAGAGGTCGTGCAAAGGAGAATCTTTCATTTGTGCAATTGGAATACAGCAGCAAGATTATTATTCGATGGCTTGTAAAGCCCGGCGATGAGAATACATATGGGAAGATAATGAGTGCTCACAATGAGTTCACGGAGAAAGCACCTAACAAGCTTGAAGCACGATGCAGAAAAGACTTGGATTTGGCGTACAGGGAAATAAGGGGTGTGCATCCAGGGGAGAAGATCGTTGTGGATGGCGTTATTATCGGCACTGTCTCGGATGAAAGCAGGAATAATAGTGTTACGTTGGTCGCGAAAGAAGGCAAACTGGTAAAAGTCCTGGGTGGCACGTTGATAGAGCATAACCTGGAGAAGCTACCTCCTTTGGACATAGAGAAAGAGATGATAAAAACTGCCCGTGTGATCAGAAGGACGAAACCGAAAAGGGTAGAAAGAGACGGAATGTCAAAGAAAGGGAAGGAAAAGAAGATAGCTTGCTTTTTCTATACCGTGGAGACTCTTTTTCCGATGCTCGAGAGGACGGATGCTGCTGTTGAAGTAGCGGTAACCATAGGAGACGATACGACTGGCATTGCCGGTGACATACTGAAAAGGTTTGGTATCCGCATGATAGGCATTACAGATGGCGACGCAGATGGGTTGATAGCAGGGATAGAAAGTGGAACGTTAGATGAATACGCCAAATTCCTACCACCGGATTCGCTTATAATACGATTAAAGCCGGAAATGGACGACGTTATTGGGAAGAAGGTGAAAGAGGCTATTTTCAAAGGCGGCGATGAAATCGAACTGGAGGACGAGGTTGAGGCGCAGTTTGAGGAATTGAAGCATCGCATATTCGACCTGGCTAAGGGGGATATTATTGGCGTATTGAGTTCTTCAACTGCAAGTAGTCAAATGAAGAAAGCGAAAAAATTATGAGTGTTTAGTTCAATATTATACTGGTGAAGAAGAAATGGTGACAGAAATGTTAGAGGTTGGGGATGTGATGACACCTAAAGTCATTACTGAGGATGAAGAGACACGGGTCACTAAACTATCGAAGGATATGGAATTAGCGGGGATAGGGAGCGTGGTGATAACAAAGGATGGCAAACCGGTAGGAATTGTTACTGACCGAGATATAGCACTAAAAATTTTTGCATCGAAGAGAAATCCGAGTGAAGTACAAGCAAAAGAGATTATGTCCTCTCCTTTGATTACCATCGAGCCAGACGTATCGCTGGAGAAAGCATGCGAGCTTATGACTGATAGGGGCATAAGAAGACTGCCGGTGATGGAAGATGATAAGCTCGTAGGCATTATAAGCCTCAGAAACATCCTGACGCGAAGTCCAGCGTGTGTACATAAATTCTATCCCACGGAATGATAACAACTACAGAAACTGAGACTGCGTGCGCATGCAAGATAGACATGGGTATGGAGATACGTTAGAATCCCCTCCTTTTTTATTTTTAGTTTAGTGAGGATATAGTGAATAAACAAAGAAAGGTGAAGAAGCAAAAATGAACGTTAAGGATATAATGAGTCGTCCGATCATCGTAGAAGATGAAGAAACATTGGTGACTAAAATCGCGGAAGATATGGAAGAGTTGGGAATAGGGAGTGTGGTGGTAACAAAAGAAGGTGCGCCCGCAGGAATAATTACTGAACGAGACATAGCATTGAAGGTTTTACTGAAGAATAAAAGAGCAAGTGAAGTAAAAGCCAGAGAGATCATGACATCTCCTCTGACCACCATCGAGCCCGAAGCATCTGTGGAGGAAGCGTGCAAGCTCGCAGCACGGAAGCGCATAAAAAGGCTGCCAGTGGTTGAAAATGGC
>JAENXH010000146.1 GCA_016649585.1 Methanosarcinales archaeon | reverse complement strand
AGGAAGGGCGTATAAGCGTGGAGATAGAAAAGGACGAGCCGTTGAAAATCGAACTTGCACAGTTTGTGGACGCTGTCAGCAACGGTAAAAAGCCCAGTCCATCCGGTGAAGAAGGCGAATACGTGCTCTCCGTCGCTATCGCGGCAATTGAATCGTATCAAAACGGAAATACCGTCCGTTTGAATGTCGCGTAATTGCATTCAATAAAATTGTCGTGTGAAGATGCATTCATTTCATTGATACATGATACAAGATGCATGATGCATGACGAGCGAATATGACATGGGTTTCAGACGACTACAGTATAAGATAAGGATTTGGAAATATATCAGTTTGCTCAAAATCGTGTGGGTTGAACTCCTAAATACTCAGGGCTCGCGTGGTCATGTGGCAGTTTTGATATTGTTTAGGATTTAGGATTTTCCACTTCTTATTGAGCAGAGCATCTCCAAAAGGTATTTAATCTTTAAATCATGAAATCTTCTTTGTAGTTATGGTAAAGCCAACTAAATATCACGTATTCGTAGCGTTAACGTGTGCGTATGCGGTATTCCTTTTTTTCCTTTCCTCAGTTTCATCACTTCCAGGTCCCTCGGAGCTCGGATTTCTGTCTGGACTGGTGCATTTTCTCGAAGATTTGGAACTCAAAGTTCTCGTTTATCCTTTTTATCTCGTATATCTCTACCCGGACAAGTGCGCACACATGATGTTATACCTGGGTTTTGGTTTATTACTGAATCGGACGTTAAGCAGTTCTAAGAATGGCGTTTTGAGCAAATACGCTGTTCCTATCGCTATTAGCATAGGCACGCTTTACGCCGTAACTGACGAGGTGCATCAAGCTTTCGTGCCGTACCGCACCGCGAGTTCGATGGACTTAGCTGCGGATTTCGCGGGATTGCTCGTTGCACAACTTCTTATACTTATGTATGTCAGCATTAAAAGGTGGTTGGCATGAAAAGATGGTTGACGCTAAAGCTAAAGCTAAAATCAAAAGATAAATTAGAGCTATCCCTTGATTTAGGGCTTGTCCTTCTCTTTGCCTTTTTAGCCTACCTGTTTGTCCTTGTCCCGCCGTTTAATCAAACTCCGCTGCGAATCGTCTTTGCTCTTCCGCTCCTGCTCTTCCTGCCGGGATACGTGCTGATAGCGGCGATGTTCCCGAGAAAGGACGAGCTGAGCGTAATCGAACGATTCACGTTGAGTATAGGACTGAGTATCGCGATATTCGTCTTCGACGGCTTTGCGATCAGCGTCACTCCATGGCTATTCCGACCCGCACCAATCATCTATTCTCTATCGCTCATAACACTAACCCTTATGGTACTAACCTCGTTTGTAAGACTGAGAATCCCGGAAGAAGAGCGATATTCTTTCCACTTCGCTGCGGTCTCGAAGTTCTTTGAGTCACTGCGCCGATCAGACGAGAAGCCGAGCGATATTGAGCGAGCGCTTGTCATTGCGCTTGTTGGCTCGATTATCATAGCAAGCGGGATGCTGATTTATGCTAAAGTCACTTTTGACGAGGAGCAGTTCACCGCAGTTTACATCCTCGGTGACGGTGGAAAGGCCGAGAACTACCCTAAGGAGGTGTATCTCTTCGAGCCCAGCTCTATCATCGTGGGTATCGAGAACTACGAGCATGCCCCTGCGAATTATACGCTGCAAGTGAATTTAGGGGGTTATCCGCTCCTCGAGCAACACATTCCAACACTTGCACACGGCGAGAAATGGGAAGATAACGTTTTCTTCATTCCGAAACACGTAGCGAATCATGTGAAACTGGAATTCCTGTTGTATAAGGATGGTTCAACCAATCCTTATCGCTCGGTGCACCTCTGGGTTGATTCGCTCATTGATTATGATAATCTTGCAACAGTTATGAAATATGCGTTATCAGACCTGCCAACAATCGAGAATCCTGATATGGAACAGGAATTAAACTGGACGTTCACCGAGAATGCCGGCTATTTCAGGGGGCACTTTACTAAATTCTATCGCCTGGAAGAGAATGCCAGTGTCTGTGGATACGTAATGGATAACATAACCGGGGCGGGGATTGCGAATGCACGTGTACGCGTGGACAACCGTTATGGCTATGAAAAGTATAATACAACCGATGAAAACGGATCTTACATAATAGAAACAATTGCAGACCATTTCTGGATGGATTCTACCGCTACGAGATACAAAAAAGCAGAGACTGAGTTTGACATTGCGGATGGGCAAACACGGGTCGTTAACATGACCAATGACCCGATAATGGCCTTCAACATGACTTTAGAGGAACTGTCAATCATAAATGAGTCGATAGAGACGTTACCACCGGGTGAATTACCGAAAGAGGTATCCACAGTCAAAGGATACGTAGTTGACGCCGTAACTAGGTTACCAATCGCAAATGCGAGTGTTACGGTTCGTAACGAATACGGCTTCGTAAGGAGCACAACGACGGATGAACATGGCTACTTTGAAGTGAATATCATCTCCGGGCGTGCGGACGTAGGAGTTAGAATAAGTGGTTATGCATCGAATACCACAACGGTTGTGATAGCGAGTGTGCATACGGTCAACCCGGCACTGAGCCCTGCAAACTCCATCGTTCATGGATACATTTATGACACTACATCCGGTGCCCCTGTTTCCAGCGCATACATTAGAGCCAGTAGCACGGGCTATTCCAATTATACGCAAAGTAATGCATCTGGCTACTATACTGTCAAAACCATTGCAGGGCATACAAAAATGGATATAAGCAAAGCAGGCTATTTCTCGAAGAGCGCTGAATTCAATATCTCGTATGGCGAATCCCGAACGATGGATATTGAGATTGAGCCAATGCCGCCTTTACCATCAGCGTCATCTACGATTGGTGGCTATGTGTCCTACAATAATACGAGGCTGCCCTGGGCGAAGGTTGTGATCAGCGATCATGATAAATATGAGAAGTCAACGCTTACGGATAGCAGCGGATACTTCGAGCTAGAAACCATTCCTGGTCATCTCTGGTTAGACGTTCTTCCCAGCGTTTACATGGATAGCAGCGTGGAATTCAACCTGAAAAGCGGGCAAACTGCTACTGTAAACGTTGAACTCGACGCATATCCTGAAAGCACATATCAAATTGATTATCCATCAAAGACACCCTTGATGAAAGGGCGCTATGGCGGGATATATCAGGAGATCATCTCTGAGGAAGGTGTTGCAACTTTATCGTTTAAGGTAAGCGACTCATTCAGGTCGAATAGGTCCGAAGGCTATCTGTTCAAGCAGGTGTTGCTGAACGATCTCGTACTATGGGAGGACGATGTGGCAGAGGACGAGGGATGGCAAAGCGTTACAATCCCTATCACGCTGGACAACGGAACAAACAGATTGTTGCTGCGTGTGTATGCGAAGCAGGATTCAAGTGCTTTTCCTCTTACTGTTTGGTGGGATGACGTGCGGATAGAACCGTTCGAAGAGATAACAAAGGAAGTAGCCACTTCGTTCTACGTGCTCGATGCGAAGGGAACGGAAGAGAACTATCCAACTGCACTGTATCTTGGAGAACCTGCTGAAGTCCTCGTTGGAATAGAGAACAACGAGCACGAGACCGTGAACTACATCTTGCAGGTAAAATTGGATGGTGAGTTGCTTGAAACCGAAGATATAAGACTGGAAGACGGCTCGAAATGGGAGCAGAAAATAGCTTTCACGCCGAACCAAATTGGAGCACTTTTGAAGCTGGAGTTCCTTCTGTTCAAAGACCGTGTAAAAGAAGAGCCGTACAAGGAATTCCATCTATGGG
>JAENXH010000145.1 GCA_016649585.1 Methanosarcinales archaeon | reverse complement strand
CACGTTTCATGTAAAAAAGAATTTTCTGCACAGCACTTCTGCTCGATCGGTAAAGGTGACGTTGTAATCCGAGGGGAGACATTGTTTATACGGAAACTGGGCGAACCGGTAATCCATCAGAACGATGATGCATCGGTCTTGCTCGCTTCTTATACCTCTGCCAGCCGCTTGCAGCACCTTTGTAACCGCAGGGTAGAGATAACCATACAGCCGCCCCTTCTCCGCTCCGTATTTACCCGTGTAATAGCCTTCTATCAGTTTTACCTCCAGCGTTGGTGGACTTAACGGCAACCCTACGACTATAATCGCCTTTAGCGTATTGGATTCGTAATCCATGCCTTCGGAGAACGACCCGCCCTGCACGGCGAGCAATATCCCATCATTAGTATCCCGTAACGACTCATAAAGCCTATTTTTCTCCTCTTTCTTCATCTCCCGCCGCTCTACCATCGCCCGTCTGCTCACGTCCTCAGGTAAATGCGCAGCAATGCTTTTTAGAAGTGCATAAGAAGGAAAAAAGACTGCCATGCCTCCTTTTACGTATTGTGCTACTTCACTAATCTTCTCGGCTACCTTCATATACATCTCTTCGCCTCGTTTTGTATATTTCGTTGTGAGCTCTTTTGTAACCACAATCTGGCGGTTCTCTTCTGGAAAAGGGGACTTGTACTCCATCATAGCTACCGCCTTGCCTATGATTCGTTCTGGAGTGGCGCCGAGTACATCGGCATACATCTCCGTGGGGCATAACGTGCCGCTCATCATTATGGTTGCATGCACCCGTGCAAATATTGGCGCGCTTATCACCGAAGGGTCAAGCAGTTTGAAGTAAAGCATTGGATTCTCCCGCTGCACGAGCGAAAATATCCTTACACATTTCTCGCTTGTTCTCCACCCGTCTAAGAACTCCGCCACGTTGATGATATTCCGCTGCGCCGTCTCTTTCTCTTTTTTATATCTTGGACTTCCGGTAGTTCCGGACACGCTATAACGGCTCTTTTTCAAGGTTTTGAGTATGCGTTTCTCTTCTGCGGAGAATACATCTTTTGTGCTCCCAGCGGTTTTAGCCTCGCCGGTAGTCTCAAGGCCTTCGGCAATGCTTTGAAGCGTGTTAACGAAATCATCATAACTTATTGCTTCTATTCTCCGCCGCAACACCTTCTCCATCTCTTCCAGCAGAAAATCCCGCTCCACCGCTATCTCAGCCGCTTTGTTTTTACTCGCTTCCAGAGCCAATTTCGTGAAGATCTTTTCCAATTCCATGAGATTGCCGTACATTTCACGATCTATATACTTAATCTCCCGTGCTGCACTGGTTATCGTGCTCATTCGCAAGGTGTTGCTTAGATTGTTACGTATACGGTCTGGCAGGTTATGGGCTTCGTCAACGATTACAATGAGGTCATCCAAACCCGCTTCTATCTTCTCTAACACCATTTCTGCAATGTCCGGGGAAAAGAGATAGTTATAGTCGCACACGACCACATCAGCACGTTCAGCCACCTCCAAAGCCGCCTTATACGGACATACTCCTCTACCTGCGCACCAGTCGCATAACTCCTCTACGTGCAGTATATCAGCGCTTATCCGCCGCAGTGCTTCTTCATCGTTCTTAAGGAAATACCGGCATCGTTTATTCTTCTGCTCGGACTTGCAAAACTCGTTGAATAACGAATAATATTCCTGATAGATGGAGGTCGCACGTGGGCACATGGATTGCTTCGACGTAACGTCAACCGCCACGAAATTGAGTTTGGCATGCTGCTTTATCAATCTGAGTGTGTCAATAGCTATTTTGTGCTGACTGCGTTTGGAAGTGAGGAAAAAGACAGTCTTTTCGTTCTCCAGTGCGTACTGCAAGGCGGGAACGAGTGCCGCAACGGTTTTCCCTATCCCGGTTGGCGCATGCGCGATAAGGATTTTTTCGGACTCTACCGAATCCCTTACATCTTCCATGAACTCCCGTTGCCCTTCTCTTATAGACAAGAAGGGGAAATATGAGTTGTTTGTTTTAGTCATGTACTGTAAAATTTACTTTTTCACGTGCCCCTATTTTTAGGTTGTTCTCTTTTGTTTTAAATTCCATGCACCGCACAGGTAAATGTAAAGTCACCGATTTTTACAAAAGGGGGAATTACGCGAAATGTTTAACAGGTTATAGTTTAAGAAGTAACCTATAGACATAAGACAAGGGCTACATTCTCTTTCGGGTCGGGAGTTGAAAAGCTTCTGAAGAGGCAGCCTGATTTGTTTGTCACTGACTGGAGATTGCGGGTGCACGCGATAGGAAAAAAGTGAGAAGAAAAGAAGCACTGCTTTTGTTGCTGGTGGGCGCCATTTTAGTGAGTGGATGTTTAAGCACGGATAATCCGGTAAAAGTGGTTGAAGACGGCGACTACGTTCAGGTAGACTACGTCGGGAAACTGGAAGACGGTACTGTTTTTGACACATCTGTAAAAGACATTGCGATTGAAGCAGGAATATACAACCAGAAAAGGGATTACCAGCCGCTTGAATTTACGGTTGGTGCCGGTGAGATGATAGGGGGATTTGATAAGGGTGTTGTAGGTATGGCTGTGGGTGAAAATAAGACATTAACCATCCCGCCCGAAGAAGCATACGGCGCCTACCGTGAGGATATGCTAATAACCAGCCCGATTGAAGAATTGACTGCCGCGGGTATTACTCCTGTAGTCGGGCAGAAGATTGTTACTACTCGGGGGCAGGTAGGCACTATAGCAGAGGTCACAGATACAGAGGTTGTGATCGATTTCAATCATGAACTCGCGGGAAAAACATTAATCTTTGATGTGACGCTCGTTTCTATTGACCTGGATGAGCCCGAATAACCAAAAACTATGGAAAAGGGAGAGAAAATAGTGCTTGTGCTATTTACGGTAGCACATGTAATGTCTCGAATACCTTCCGCTTGACTGTCTTGTTTTTCAGCTTTTCACCGCGACCTATTTATATAAGATAAAAATATAGAATTTACTAAGTGATAGCGAGGTATAAGCGATTTTTCCTTGTATCACGAAAGAAAAAACGAAATAGGATATAAAGGAGGTTTTGTAAGTTATGGAATATAGTGGAGAAAGAAGGGGATTTCGTGCCCCTATAGAGGTAGGCGCGACCTACGACGTAACGATAGAGGATGTAGGTAGAGAAGGCGATGGCATAACACGAGTTGAGGGTTTTGTGGTTTTTGTACCCAACACGAACAAAGGGGATAACGTGAAGGTACGGGTAACAAAAGTCTCGAGGAGAGTTGGATTTGCAGAAGTAGTCGCGGAATGAACGTTCATTACGCTTCTCATTTATAAAACTGCTTACCAAAGCTATAGCGTTCCTAACTATAGCTTTCCTCTTTTTATTTTTTACTACTTTTCATCATGCTGTCCGGCGTTATAGTAAATTAAAAAAATAAAGAGTGCGTGTTTCCCCTCCCACGCACTCACATCGTTTGTGCATAATGGTGGCTCTATCTGCATCTGTTTGCCCTGTCTCTGTTCGTGCTATTCGTCCATAGTTGAAGTTTGGGCTAGCCATCTGAATCCATATCCACGCTTATAATCCTGGCCGTAGGTACCCTTGTGGTCGCAGATACCATCGCCATCTTCATCCACGAATCCCGGACAATTTTGACAGTCAATATTGTACTGTGCATGTAACTCCTGTTTGAACTCTTGCATTTGTTGATGCATTTCTTGTCTTTGCTCTTCAGTCAACTGGTTCATCCAACACTGGCCAAAGGACTGTTCACCTGATGCCGTTTGAGCTGTACCGCTAAAGTTGTTTCGAGCGGATACGACACCGACAGCAGTCGCGACCAGTGCCAGAACTAA
>JAENXH010000144.1 GCA_016649585.1 Methanosarcinales archaeon | reverse complement strand
ATAAGCTGATGTGCTGTGGCGCTGGCGGTGGCGTGCGAACAGCGGATACACCAACCGCTTTAGAATGGGCACGTCAGAAGTTGGTGAGTATGATAGAAGCGGGCGCCGATTGTGTGATTCACCCCTGTGCGTTCTGCCATTTGCAACTTGACCGGGGGCAGTACGAGATGAACGAGGCTTTTGGCACCTCCTTTGATTTGCCCGTTCTACATGCCATGCAATTCACTGCTCTCGCAATGGGATTCAGTGAGAAAGAGCTGGCGTTAGATCAACAAACAACCAAAATGCCTGAGAAACTGCTAAAATAAATAAAAAGAAGAAGAATAAAAAAAATTTTCTTCTCTTTCTTTTTGTTTTTTATTTTTTGTTGTTTTGTTTTGTCTTGATTTAATTCGGGTTACTAACTAAACTACCAGAGCTTTGTAGGTTGCGATAGTACGGCCGTAAACTCCCCTTTTTTCTGCCGCACGGCGCGCAAGTCCTTCTCTTTTTCTGTTATCTTATTTATTATTTCTGTCTTCTGCGCCTCGTCTGCTGCGGCTTTGAATTCGTTCGTTAAATCGCCGATCTCTTTTATCAGTCCCACAATCTCATCATCCTTTCCTTTTATTACCTCATCCGGTACTACACCCATTCTTATCACCTCTATTTTAGTATATATGCTACGTTGGTATAGGATACCCACCAGCGGATATTTATAGTTTTCTATATTTACCCGCTGTTATCCGTACTTACCCTTTCAACACAATTTCTATATGCACATCCTTGGGAATAGGTATGCGCATCAGTTGTCGCAGTGCTCGTTCATCCGCTTCCAGATCTATCAACCGCTTGTGTATGCGCATTTCCCAATGGTCCCAGGTAGGAGAGCCTTCGCCATCAGGGCTCTTCCTGCATGGAACGAGAAGCTTCTTTGTCGGGAGAGGTATGGGTCCTGACATTCTGATACCAGTAGTCTCAACTATCTTCTTCACCTGTTGGCAGATTTCATCCAATTTTTTGTGATCCACGCTCGAAAGCCTTATCCGTGCTTTTTGGTTCATTCCCTTCCCTTTCCCTCTTTGCTTGCTTATCTCGTATCAGTTCGAGTTACTTTGTTTTATTTCTCCTTTTCCTTTATGTCAATTACCATGCCCGCGGCAACAGTCTGCCCCATATCCCGGATTGCAAACCTTCCAAGATGTGGTATTTCCTTCACACGCTCGATAACTAATGGTCTTGTCGGTTTTATCTTTACTATAGCGGCATCACCTGTTTTTATGAAGTCGGGGTTTTCTTCTTTGACTGCACCGGTCTTTGGGTCTAATTTCTTAGAAATCTCCAGTATCGTGCACGCAATTTGAGCGGTATGACAATGGAAAACAGGGGTGTATCCAATAGTAATTGCACTCGGATGCTGGAGGACAACGAGCTGCGCGGTAAATTCGTCAGCAATCGTTGGCGGGTTATCTACATGCCCACACACATCGCCTCGCCGTATATCCGTCCTACCGACCCCACGAACGTTCCAGCCGATATTATCGCCCGGGATTGCTTCTGGGATCTCTTCATGATGCATCTCTATTGATTTTACCTCCCCCGTAATACCCGGCGGGTTGAAGATCACTTTGTCGCCTTTCTTTATCGTTCCGGTCTCCACTCTGCCCACGGGAACCGTCCCAGCACCGGTTATGGTATACACATCCTGCACCGGTAATCTAAGCGGGAGCTTAATTGGTTTCTCTGGCACTTTCATGAGGTCCAGTGCTGCCAAAAGGGTAGGTCCATCAAACCATTTCATCTTCTCGCTGGGCTTCGTTATATTCTCGCCCACAAACGCAGAAACGGCAACAAACACGAGAGCTTCTCCTTTATAGCCCACAGAGCCCAGGAGCTCTAAAAGCGCCTTCTTCAGATCTTCGTAGCTCTTCTGATCGTAATTCACCCGGTCCATTTTATTTATGGCGATAATGAGCTGCGTTACTCCTAAAGTTCTCGCTAAGAATACATGCTCCTTGGTCTGTGCCATTATCCCATCCTTGGCATCCACCACTAACACCGCTGCATCAGCCTGTGATGTTCCGGTGATCATGTTTTTTACGAAATCTCGGTGACCGGGACAATCCACGATCGTATAATAATACTTGTTAGTATCAAATCTCTGATGAGCGACATCTATAGTAATGCCCCGCTCTCTTTCATCCTTCAAGCTATCCATCACCCAGGCAAACTCGAACGAGCCTTTTCCTATCTCTTCTGCCTTTTTCCTATACTCGTCGATTACATGTGGGTCTATCGCCCCCGCATCCATCAGCAGCCGTCCCAACAGCGTTGACTTACCGTGGTCTATGTGGCCTATCATAGCCAAATTCATGTGTTCTTTCTCTGCCATCTTTCATTTTCCTCCTATTATTTTTCTTCTAACCATTTTATACAACTTACGAATCTATATTACTTTATTGACTTATATCTTATTTATTTCTATTGTATTTATTTAACCCCCTCACTAGCCCTACCCATATGCTATAATCATTGCCAGTACTGCATAATATTCGGTGTTAAGCGGTTGCGCACCGTAGTTCCGCACGCCGACGGTGGTTGCTGCGGTGAGAAGTGGGTTTTAAGAGAACACCACTCGTTGCCAAGGTGTGCAACGCCTCAAGAGAGACAGTAAAGAAGTGGTGCAAAAGAGGTTAAGATGAATTGGGAAAAAAAATAACTGAGCCCCAACTTTTTTATATTGAGATCATATAATTATTAGTTATCATGGACGACGGGCAGGTAAGTATGGACTTTCTCATGGCAATCACTATTTTCGCTCTTGGACTCGTGCTCCTCATCTCACAGGTGCCCATGCTATTCGCACCGCTCCAGACCGTTTCAACGGATATACAGCCGGTTGCATACCGGACGAGCATGATACTGGTTGAGGACGGAGGGATATATAATGAAACAACTGGATATATAACTTCCAATTGGGAGGACCCTGAAGGAACAGGGGAAAATTATTCCCAGAACTGCATTAATATAACAAATTACACGGATAATGTTAAGAGGATAGGGCTTGCGATGTCTACAATGGAACTTGGATGGTCTTCTTCCTCCGAAGATATTGTTCCGAATACTCTTTCAGTAAATAAGATGAAGGCGCTTCAAGATTGGCAGGAAGATACTGCAAATCAAAGTAAGATTGTGAAAAAATTAGGATTGCTCGTAACCTACAATAATAATCCCATTAACTACAGCTATAATATTTCACTGGTGAATTTTAGTGATAATCTCATTCCAAACAGCAGTGCTCCGTTACTCCAGATAGGCGATTCAATTCCTACAAGTGGCAGCGTTACCGTGGAGAAAATAGAAAGGATAGTTGCAATTGACAACACTACGGGTCTCACGGGAAATCGCACAATAGCAGGACACGAGTGTGCAAAACTCGTAGTTTACGTATGGCGTTAGGTGAAGATAAAGGGAGATAAGAAATGAACAAAAAAGGGCAGATGCATACCATAGAAGCAATACTTGCATTAATGATAATTATAGGAATAATAGCCTTCGCCGCTCGGTCTGCACCACAGGAAACGCAGATAGAAAGCAGTTTGGATACACAACTCATGCTTTACGGCGAAGATTTCCTCAGTATTCTCGATATGGAACGGAGTGACCATACGAGTTGGCTTTACCACCAGGTTGATGGGACTGTGAACAACGGCTATGACTGTGCTGCGAACACTACTGAAAAGTGGCAAAACACAACACTCAATGGTAGTGGTATCTTCTGCAAGGTTGAAATCGTAAATTTGACATCAGGGCAGATTAATGTTCTGAACTCGAGTAGCACTTACGGAAATCCTCCGAAGAACGCAGTTACAGTAACGAGACTCGTA
>JAENXH010000143.1 GCA_016649585.1 Methanosarcinales archaeon | reverse complement strand
CCCACGCCCACATCAACACCTCGTTCTATAATCCTATTAATTGTCCTCTGTGCTGTTATTCCCAACGGTGTATGAGGGACATATGTCCCACCGGTGAACGTGTAGCCGCATTTTGCGCATTTCCATATCCCCGTACCTATTCTCTTCACTGATGACTCTCGTTCACATTTTGGGCATGTATGCGCTGCTCGCGTCCGCTCTTCTATTGCAGTAATTGCTTTTCTTATTCTTCTCCCGTATCTCGCGCCGAACCTGCCTGCGGATTTCGTCTTTTTCCCCTTCTTTCTCTTCTGCTTCCTTGCCATCTTTCGTTCTTTTTACGAGAAACCTTATCTCTTTGAAAAGAAATGTTTAGAGTAATATATAGTTTATCGATTTCCGAAACTTCGGGCTAAGCGCACGAGAAAAGGATGTGTTTGTTAGTATTGGAGAGGAAATGAAAATATCGGACTTGAACTTAGAAAGAGAAACGGAAGCTATTTTCGGCAATAGCGCGGTAAAAGAGTTAGAGTTATATCCTCCGCAGGAAGAGGCGATAAAGGCAGGCTTGCTCGATACTAACAAAAATTTCGTTATAGCCACTCCCACGGCAAGTGGGAAAACGCTGTTAGCAGAGTTGACAATGTTAAAATCAATTTTGAGTGCTTCGGGAAAATGCCTTTATGTCGTGCCCCTGAATGCATTGGCATATGAGAAATATCAGAGTTTTAAGGAGAAATATGGCGCTGTTACGAAAGTGGGGATATCAACCGGCGATTATGAAAGCTCTTCACGATATCTGGAGAGAGACGACATAATAATTCTCACGTTGGAAAAGCTGGATTCGCTCACACGGTTAAAGCCGTCCTGGTTAAGAAAGATTTCAGTTGTGGTTGTTGATGAGGTGCATGTGATAGGCGAGGAGAAGAGAGGTCCTCGATTAGAAGGGGCAATGGCACGGTTCATGAGTTCCAATCCTTCGGCACGGGTCATCGCGTTATCTGCAACCATAGCAAACGTCGAGGAGTTTGGAGATTGGCTGCATGCATGCGTAATACAGTCGGATTGGCGACCCGTTCCTTTAAAGGAAGAGGTATTTCTGGCAAAGGACGACCGTGAAATAGTCGAGCGCGTGATAGCGGAGATAAAACGGGGTTCGCAAGTTCTTGTTTTTGTGAATACGAAACGAGGTGCGGCAGCATTTGCACGCAAAATCGCAGCGAAGTTGCAAATGGCGAGTGAAGGTTTGAATGCGCTCGCAGAGAAGGTGGACGTTGGTGTAGACGACCTTGCGGAGATAGTTCGATGCGGCGTTGCTTATCATAATTCGTGGCTGCACCCGGAGCAGAGAAGAGCTATCGAAGACAGCTTTCGGAACCGAATATTGAAAGTGATATGCTGCACACCCACATTGGCAATGGGAGTCTCTTTACCTGCAAAAGTGGTTTTAATCAGGAACTATAAGTTCTTCACATTTGGTAGAGGAATCGAGCCGATGCCGTTATTCTGGGTAAAGCAGGTGTTTGGTCGTGCAGGAAGACCTGAGCACGATGATTATGGAACGGGAATAATAGTAGCAAGAAATGAAGACTCGTTCGAGGAGATACAGAGCATTTATATCCAGGGCGAATTAGAGCGTATCGAATCGCGGTTCTCGGCAGAAACAATGACTGAGCAGATTCTTGCAACTATTGTCGGTGGTGCACAGCGTATGGAGCAGATCCACGATTTTCTTAACAGCACCTTTTATGCGTACCAAAATACTGACAACATGGACTTTGTGATAGCGGAACTGGATGAGATACTGGTAGACTTGGAGAAAAAAGGCTTAATCGAGCTGGATGGGGACACAATACGAGCTACACCATTTGGAACGCTTGCTTCACGACTCTATTTATCCACGAACTCGGCACTGGAACTGAGAGATGGAATACGGGTTTTGAGCGATATGGAGAAAGAAGGGCGAGTAACCTTATCTGATTTTGACCTCTTGCTCCTCTTGAGTAACTGTGAGGAGATTGTTTCGCTGAATGTGAAAGATGCGATGGAAATAGCAACGACACTTAGCGATAATCTTGAATGGTTGTATAACGGCGCACATGCATTGGGTAGTGCTATAGTTGCAAACGCATGGATAGATGAACTCACTTACTTTGAGTTGAAGGACAGGTTTGGCGCATATCCAGGCGAGATTCACAACAATATTTATACTCAGGGCTGGATGGCTTATGCCGGCTCGAGGATTGCGGAGTATCTTCAGGACGAGCAAATGCACGTGCGACTGCGTATGTTAAACGATAGGATTAAGCACGGTGTTAAACCGGAGTTGCTCGGCTTGGTGAGCATAAAAGGCGTTGGACGCGTGATAGCACGCGGCTTGTACTCGGCAGGGTTCAGGACTCCACGAGAAGTGGCAAAAGCCGATGTGGCGCAGTTGGAAAGAGTTCATGGCGTTGGAGCGAAACGAGCGGTGAAGTTAAAGGAAGAGGCGTTGCGACAATGCGGGATGTAAAGTAAAAATACCGACATTATCCGGCAAGCAATTTCATATAACGTATTGAGGATAAAAGAAGTTTTGCCAAAGGCAAAATTTGGACGGAACGAAACGAAGTCTTTTATCCTCTGTTATATTCTCCGAACGGAGTGAGGACGAGGGATAGTGCAACGGTTCTGCCAAAGGCAGAAATCCCAAGAGTTTTTGTTGATGTCATCAGAATTTTTTGTGTTTGAAATCTCTCCTCAGGTCAATTATTTTTATTCCAAAGAAAAAATGCAATATAAATCCAGCAACAATGGCAATAAGTACAAGTATAACGCCAAAGCCAATTGCTTCTATACTCTTGGAGTATATTCCCAGGCCTATCATAAATACTCCTAAGAACGCCAAATAGGGGATAAACCTTTGCCAATCTCTCTTAGTGAATTCAGAGAATGATTTTGGTTGAGATCTTCTAGCCATGTTAACTTATAGGATTGGTATATTTATATTTTTATGGAAGCATCAACAAAAATTGAATATAACGTCGGTATATCCGCAATGCGCATATCATCCAGAATTGGCATTATATCCGCAATGCGCATATGCCCCTTTTGGATGTACTCGCTCATGTCTTCCCTCCCCACATATCCAACGGACTTTTAATCTTACCTATATCCCTGTTACTCACATAGGTATATATTTCTTCCCCTGTCTTTGAACTCCTATACCCAAACAACTCTCGAATATACCTCAAATCAACACCACGTTCCAACAGGTGTGCAGCGAAGCGGTGTCTGAAAGAAACGTATACCTGTCCTTTCTCCCCCTTGCTCCTTTTATGTAAACATTAAGATTATTTGTTTTATGTTTGCTCAGTAACATTTAAGTTTGAGTGGAGAGTAGAGAATAGAGAATAGAGAAGATAAAATAAAAAAACGCTTGGAGTCCCGAAAATGGAAGAAGAAATAGAAGTTGTATTAGATAAGTATAGAATAGCAGGTAGATTTTTGGCAGAGGTGAAGGAAGGAGCCATAGCGAAAGTAAAAGAAGGAGCGTTATTGTTAGAGGTTGCGGAATTCGTTGAGCAGAGCATAAGGGAAAAGGGTGCGGAACCTGCATTTCCCTGTAATATATCTAGGAACGAGGAAGCGGCACATGCCACTCCTTCGATAGACGACGAGACCGTTTTTGGCAAGGACCTCGTGAAGGTAGACATTGGACTTCATGTAGACGGTTATATTGCGGATAGTGCGGTGACCGTGGATTTAAGTGGTGGCGAAAACGCGGAACTGGTTGGAGCATCAGAAGCGGCGTTAAACGCAGCGATAAAGATTATTCGTGATGGCATAAGCACTGGTGAAATAGGCGGCGCAATTGAGAATGCCATAAGAGAGCGGGGATACAAACCAGTCGTTAATCTATCTGGGCACGGGCTCGCACGATAC
>JAENXH010000142.1 GCA_016649585.1 Methanosarcinales archaeon | reverse complement strand
TCAGGGGGACTGTGTTTTTTCTATGACCGGGGGGATCCTAGTATTACTTGGCGTTGCAGAATATTCCCCTACACATAACGCATATATCCCCAAGTGTTGAATAACTGCACATGTCATTCCAAACTTGTTTTTCTTTTCCTCTTAATCTCCGCCAATTCCTCCAGCACTCCCTCTTCCTCTGGTGAGAGCACTCCGCCTAGTTTTTTTAGCGCTTTCGCTGCGTCTTCGCTTATATTCACATACAACACGTCATTCTCGTTTATGTGCCGCCCGACGATTGGTTTTTTCAGTGCAATTGCCACTTGCATCCCCTGCTCTGCACTTTTTATGCTCTCCCCTTTATCCTCCTGTATCTCGTTTATCGCGCCTATATTCGTCCCGTCCACTTTTATCAATTCCACACCGGTTTTTATCTTCCCGGACAGGACTTCGACACCCACAACAGCCGGCTTGCTCTGTCTGAAAATGCAGCCTGGCAGTATCTTTATCTTCGCAGGTGTGCTCACGCGTTCCATAAGCTCCCGCTTCTCTTTCTCCTTCTCGCCCTTCACCCAATTCTCATAATCTCCGATCAAACGGTAAATAACGTCACTTATAAAAACCGGTATTCCGGCTTGCAACGCTGCTTCTTTTGCATCCGGAAGAATACCCACGTTAAAGCCTAAAATAACCCTGAAATAACTGTTCTTAACCGTAGTAGCTTCGATTACATCGCGTTTGGAGATGTTCCCGATGTCCGCCCGTTTTATCTCCTCGATGCCTTCGTCTTTCAGCTCCAGAGCAAGTGCTTCCAGCGACCCCATCGTATCTGCTTTTATAAGTATCCCTTCTGGAGTCGTCTCCATCTTCAGCTTTTCTATATCGCTCTTAACCTCGTTCATCACGCTTTCAAGCATCGCTTCTTCTTTCACCACGCGTACCTGCGAACCTGGAAGAGCGGTTTCTAAATCCGGGGAAACTATTTTCACACCGGAAGCTGCATTCACCGTTTTCACACGCTCAAATCGTTGCTCTGTTCGTATCTCCTGCAAAACGCGGGGCTTTAACAGCGCTTTCACCTTTGTAACTATCGGCTCCTCCTCCGCACTTCCCACAACTATCGTATCGCCTACGCTGAGCTTTCCATCATATAAAATCACGTCAATCGTGGTTCCAAGACCTTTCTCCTCCTTCTTCTCTAATATCGTGCCTACGCCCGCTTCTTCTAAATGAAGCTGCAAGGTTCGCTCAAAGTACTTCTGCGACAAGCCTATAAGCACAAGAAGCAGATCTGCAATGCCCTCGCCGGTCTTCGCACTCACCGGTACGATACCCACATTCCTTGAGAAGTCTTTTATCCCGTCATACCGATCCGCCGAGAAGCCTTTATCGTAAAGATCGCCCACAATTTTATACATCCGCGTATCCACTTCTTTCCGCGCATATTCCGGCTGATCGCTATAATTAATAAGGAACGGTTTCTTCTTTGATGTCCACCCTTTTATACGATCTATTTTATTCAATACCACGACAAAAGGCGTTTTTAATAATCTTAAAATGTTTAACGATTCGTAGGTCTGAGGCTGAAAGCCCTCCATTATATCTACCACAATAACCGCAACGTCAGCTAACGCACTTCCCCTTTTCCTCAAGGATGCAAAGGCATGATGACCTGGAGTATCAATGACAAGCAAACCGGGAACGTCTATTCCCGCCCAGTCCTTTTTTAACGGTTCACAAATCGTTTTTATTGTACTGATAGGAATCTCTGTTGCGCCGATATGCTGCGTAACTCGACCTGCCTCCTTCTCTGCTATTGCCGTTCCCCGTAGTGAATCAAGTAACGTGGTCTTACCATGGTCTATATGTCCCACAACTGAGAGTATCGGTGTCCGTATTCCGCTCTTTGTGCTCATGCCCTTCACCTTCTTCATTCATATACTAATCACTTCTACTTCTGTTTTTGCTCCACCAGGAGATACTTTTCTTCTGCTTTCCTCCCACCACTTCTTCTCGCTCTTGCCCTTGTTCCCCTTTATCAAATTCATACAGTAAATCCTTCTGCTTTTTGCTCAGTTTTTTTGGCGTTACTACCTTCACTCTCACCAACATGTTCCCTCGACCGTAGCTCTTCAAATCAGGCATTCCCTTGTTCTTCAGCCGGAAGTTCGTGCCGGATTGCGTGCCCGCAGGCACTTTTATTCGTGCACTGCTGCCATCTATTGTCCTTACCTCTATCTCGTCACCAAATGCCGCTTGTGCGAAGCGAACCGGGACTTCACAAAATAGGTCATCCCCTGCCCTTTTGAAGAATTCATGCTCTTTCACATGCATTACCACATACAAATCGCCTGGCGGTCCTCCTCTTTCCCCTGCGCCTCCTTCACCTGCAACCCTTAATCTACTCCCCGTATCCACACCTGGCGGTATCCTTACCGATATTTGTTTAGTTACTCTAATTTTTCCCCGACCATCGCATTCCTTGCAAGGAGTCTTTATCACCTGTCCACTTCCGCCACAATGTAGGCAGGCTGAGATAGAAATGAACTGAGCAAAGCCATGGCTCTGCGCTCTCTTTACCTGTCCCGCCCCACCACACGCAGAACAGGTCTCCAATCCGCCTGAACTCGCCCCTGTTCCGTTACATGACGTACAGCTCTCCTCTTTAGGGAGAGTTATCTCTCTCTCAATTCCCTTCGCTGCATCCTCGAGGTCTATCTCAAGGTCATACCTGATGTCGCTTCCTCTTTCTGGTCTGTATCTTTCCTCCGCCCGTGTATAGCCCGGTTCTCCCCCACCGAAGAATACGTCAAATAAGGAGCTGCCCACGCTGGCGCCTACTCCACCGCCTCTAGTTCTACCAAATCCGAAATTACCACCAAAAAAACTCTTGAATAAGTCGCCAAAGATATCCTCTATATCGCCATATCTTGTGAAATCGGACCATTCAAATCCGCCCTGACCAAAATTAACACCCGCATGCCCAAATCTATCGTAATTCACCCGCTTCTGCGGGTCAGATAACACCTCATATGCTTCAGATACTTCTTTAAACTTCTCCTCTGCCTCTTTTGGATTGTCTTTATTCAAATCAGGATGATGTTTTTTCGCTAATCTCCGATACGCACGCTTTATTTCATCCTTCGATGCTTCTCTATCCACGCCTAAAATAGTGTAGTAATCGCTCTTCTCTGTCAATTCCGGCTGTCTCCTTCGCTATCTAAAGATTCTGTCTTTTATGGTATAAAGTTTTTTAACTGCCGCAGATATTTCACTTATTCATTAGTTCCCTCCAGAGGAAATAAGCGTGTTTTTCGTGCCGTTACCGTATACCTTTATATATAACCTCGATTTATATTTCATTTGTTCAGTGAACAGATGAAGATGTGAAGTGGCAATGAAGGTACGGGTGGAAGTGACGGATGAAGAAGGAGTGAAATCGTCCATGGAGAAGGAGGGCAATTTACAGATTGAGATGCTCAGACAGCTCACGATTAGGGATGTAATAAAGTTTTTAGAGAAGGAGCTTTCTCCTCTACCTGTTAGGAACGCTTACGATTACGAAGGCGAAGATCTTACGATAAAAGAAAGACTTGCTTCTTTTTTACGCTTTGATGAACGAGCACCGAAGGGTTGGTTCACCTCTTCACAGACAAGAAGAATATATGAAACTGTATTCGAGGAGAATCTACGACTGAGCACCACATCAACGTACCTGTCGGGCATGCATTCCGCCGGTATTTTAGAGCGAAAGGGTAGCAGAGCAAAGAGACAATACCGATTGGTTTCCATGGAAAGCAAGGAAGCAGCAAGTGCAGTAGTGTAGTGTAGTAACCCGTCAAAAATTCAGTCGTGTAAATCTAAAATCCTTTTTTTAAATGATGTATATACTGGTTTTTTTTATCACTAATTTCATAGTGAAGGCAAATCGCTCCCCCCGTACGTGAAAAAGCGACCCATTGAAGAAGAAAGAGCGAGGGGGTCTAAAATGGGGGGGGGAAATATTTTAAAAAATCCATCACCTTTTTT
>JAENXH010000141.1 GCA_016649585.1 Methanosarcinales archaeon | reverse complement strand
TGTTATCTGCAACGAATAAATCTCCTTCCCCCATTCTTCTTGTTAGTCCAATCGTTTTGGCTAATATATATGGATTTCGATATACTTTAACAACTTCTTCAAATCGCTTTTCGGAAAAGAAGAAAAGACGGCACCACTATATTCTATCTATTAGTAGGTAATACCATGCATCTTACCAAAGAAGAAGAGCGGATATACGAGGGAGAAGAAGGCTGGGCGCGGAAAAAGGCAATGGAGATACTCGTCGCAATAGGGGATATAAACAATGCGTCACAATTAATACCGATAAAAAGTGCGCATATCTCTGGTGCGTCTTACAAAACGATCGGAGACGCTTTTGAGTTCATAAATCGTCTCGAAGGTGCGGTAAAAGTCAAGAGCACGTTAAATCCCACGGGTATGGATAGAGAGAACTGGAATGCCATGAACGTTTCAGAAAAGTTCGTAACAAAGCAGCAGGAGGTAATCAACGCGTATAAAAAATTGGGAGTCTCCGTGGAGTGCACCTGCATTCCTTATCTCATTGGAAATACGCCGAAAAGAGGCGAGCATATCGCATGGGCGGAATCATCGGCCGTCTTATACGCTAATTCTGTTTTGGGTGCGAGGACGAACATGGAGGGGGCGCCGTCTGCTCTTGCCGCTGCACTTATAGGCAAAACACCTTCTTATGGGCTCCATCACGCTGAAAACCGGGAACCTGAGCTGCGAGTGTGCGTGAATTGTGCCCTTACAGACGCAGACTACAGCGCTCTTGGATTCTTGATAGGCGACCTCGTAGGGAACAAAATACCGGTGATAGAACTTCCTTCAGCTTCTTTGCCGAGCACCGACGAATTGAAGCATTTATCCGCTGCGATAGGCGCTACCGGCTCCGTAGGCTTGTATCATATCGAAGGGATAACGCCAGAAGCCGATGCGATAGGATCACCTGCTGAAAGAGCAGAGATAGAAAAAGACGATTTGGAAAGGTTTTATGCTGAGAATGAGAAAGGCGATGTGATAGCGATAGGATGTCCTCATTGCTCTGCATCTGAACTCCAACGGATATACGCGCTATTGAAGGCAGAAAGTGGGGGCAGAAAGGTACGAAAAGAGTTCTTCATATTCACCGCGAGAGCGATAAAAGAACGTATGCAAGACGTGGTACGGAAGATAGAAGATTACGGTGTGAAGGTGATTTGTGACACCTGTTTCGTAGTTTCACCGGCGTTTGAGCATTACAAGTGCGTAGTAACAAACTCAGGCAAGATGCTGCGATATGTGCCGTTGCTCTGCGGTGGAGCGAACGTGAGGTTATGCAAGACAGAGGAGTGTGTTAGGCTGGCATTTTGAGTGTTGACTGATTTTATATACTTTTATAATCTTATCTCTAACAGTAACTAACTGTAACAGAAGAGTAAGATGGCTAAAAGACATAGACCAAGGAGGGGTTCGCTTGCCTTTTCTCCGAGGACGCGAGCACGAAGTGAGACGTGCAGAATAAAACGGGAAGAACTAGCCGTAGGTAGAAAAATACAAGGCTTCGCGGGATATAAAGCCGGGATGACACAACTCATTCTGACCGATGATAATCCTCATAGCCTGACAAAGGGAATGGAAATAGCTGTTCCTGCAACGATAATAGAAACTCCACCTTTGCGCGTGGAGGGTTTCCGTCTTTATAAAGATACGAACTACGGTAAGCGGGCTGTAACAGAAGCATGGGCTGGAGCAGCGGCAGGAGAAGGCGGAGGAGATTTGAGTGCAATAGATGAAATAATTAAGAAGGCTGACGATAAACAGGCGCTAAGCCTACATTTAATCGCTTCTACAGCTCCCGATGTGGTAAATAGCGTGCCAAAGAAGAAGCACGACCTCTTGGAGATAAAGATGAGCGGCGAGGTAGAGCAAGACCTCGAATATGCAAAAGAGGTATTTGGAAAAGAGTTAAAGGTAAATGATGTGGTTAAAGAGGGCGATTTTATTGATGTTACCGCAGTGACCAAGGGAAAAGGCACACAAGGACCCGTGAAGCGATGGGGAATTATGATTCAGAATGCAAAAGCGAGGAGGTCTGGGAAAGGTCGTCATGTGGGTTCTATCGGCGGCTGGACACCTCGAAGAGTCCGATGGCGCGTACCTCAGCTTGGACAGACGGGGTATCAACAGCGGACCGAGTACAACAAGCGACTAATGAAGATCGGGGACAATGGCGAAGAGGTAACGCCAAAAGGTGGGTTCATTAAGTACGGCATCGTGAGGAATGAGTATGTTTTGCTCAAAGGTAGTGTTCCCGGACCGAAAAAGAGGTTTGTGAGAATCTCTCATGCGATACGACCTCATCCTAAGCTGGGCGTACCTGAAATTGATTATATAAGCACGAGATCACAACAGGGGAGATAAGATAAGAAACAAGAGAAGAAGAGCGATGGTAGAAGAAGAGAAGAGCAAAGCTAAAGTGTTAGACTTATCCGGGAACTTTATAAAAGAAATAGCACTTCCTCGGGTATTTACTGAGGAATACAGACCTGACTTGATAAAGCGAGCTGTGCTCGCAATGCAATCAAACAGATTGCAGCCAAAAGGTACAGACCCCTTAGCTGGGCGGAGAACATCCGCAGAGAGCTGGGGTACCGGTAGAGGAGCTGCCAGAGTGCCCCGTATAACAGATGGACGAAGAGCAGCACGAGTACCTCAAGCAGTTGGCGGGAGAAGAGCGCATCCACCAAAAACTGAGAAGGTCCTGACGAAAAAGATAAACAAGAAGGAACGGAGGAAAGCAATAAAGTCTGCTATCGCCGCTACTATAAACCCAGAACGCGTAAGAAATAGAGGGCATAGATTCAGCGATGAAGTAGAACTCCCGATAGTAATAGAAGATTCATTCGCAAGCCTTGAAAAGACCTCTGAGGTGGAGGCATTTTTAAAGACCATCGGTGTGTGGGACGATGTGCTCCGTGCAAAGGAAAGGAAAGTAAGGGCTGGTAAGGGTAAGATGCGAGGCAGACGATACAAGTCTAAAAAAAGCGTTTTAATCGTTATTTCTCGTGAAGAAGAACTGACTGAGGATAAAAAAATAACGACCTCCGCGAAAAATCTACCTGGTGTGGATGTATCCTACGCGGAAGAACTCAATGCGGAATTACTTGCACCGGGAACGCATCCTGGCAGGTTAACAATCTGGACGGAATCTTCTCTAACAAAACTTGCTACAATGGAGTGATAAATGAGAAATGGTAGATAAACTGAAACATATAGTCCCAAGCGAAAAAGCAACTCTGATGATCGATTCGGAGAACAAACTCCAGTTTATTGTTGATTTAAAGGCGAATAAGGAGGAGATAAAGCGAGAGGTGGAACGCGTGTTTGAGACACCCGTGAGAAACGTGAGGACAATGATAACATTTAAAGGTGAGAAGAAAGCAATAATAGAATTAGAGGGAGAAGGTAAGGCGAAGGAGATCGGGACCTCGCTTGGCATATTATAATTATAAACAGAGTGAAAAATGGGGAAAAGAATAATAGCGCAGCGGAGAGGAAAAGGCTCACCCACTTTTAGGGCACCTTCGCATCGTTATAAAGGCAATCTCGAACACGTGAGGGTGAATAAGAATGAAACGGTATCAGGAAGAATCCTGGAAATAGTGCACGACCCTGCAAGGAGTGCTCCTATTGCTCGTATACGGGTAGAAAGAGAGAGTGAGGAAGAGAAAAAAGTAGAGGAGCGTTTTATAATTATACCCGAAGGAGTTGGAGAAGGTGATGCGGTGTCGTATGGCGAATCAGCAGCGATAAAAACAGGAAATACTGTCCCGCTTCGCCGTATACCCGAAGGAGTTATGATTTGCAACTTAGAAGTAAGACCAAACGACGGCGGTAAGTTCGTACGGTCTTCAGGCAATTGTGCTACCTTGTTAGCGCATGAGCATGAAACGGGAAAGTCGATGGTGGTCTTACCAAGTGGTAAGAAGAAATGGCTGTCCTCCGACTGTTTTGCTACTATCGGTGTTGTTGCGGGCGGAGGTCGTAC
>JAENXH010000140.1 GCA_016649585.1 Methanosarcinales archaeon | reverse complement strand
TCTTATCCGATGCTCCGAGGACCGGTGCGGAACCCTGTAATCGTGCAAGTTCTTTTTTGAGGTTTTTGTTTTCTTCTTTGAGTTTCTTGATTTGTTGCCGGGATATTTCTTTATCAGCGCGCTCTTTTTCGAGATCTTTCTCCAATTGAGCGATTTTTCCCTTTAAATTGCAGATGTATTCATTCAAATCCTCTGGCTGCGGGTCTTCATTCATCATGGTTCAAGATCACGAGGTAAACGGTTTTTCCCAGATGTTCCTTCGGACAATCGACTTTTGCACTCGTTCCGAAACGTGTAACCTTTCTGATATAGAATCCACGGATGTTGCTGATCCTGAGCTCGGTTTCCGGTATTATGGGGACTCTTTTCATTAGATATCTATTAGATATTTCGGGTATATAAAGCTTGTGGTGACTCGGGCTGTGAATCCGGGAGAAATGACGATTCGGGATATTAAGCTTTTACCTATTCGAGGGTGCAGTTTGATGTGGAGGTCTGCTAATTTCTAAAACGTGTGTAGTTACGAAGAAAGTTATATCATCATCGCTCCTCCTGCCCTCTGCTTTCCCGAGCAGAACGTCACCCAGCGGAATCAAATCCGCTTTTACCACTGTTCCTTTTTCTAATCCTTGATATATCTCACCGGAATGTATGCACTGCGCTAAATCATCAACAAATATCCTGGATTTTTTCAGCACTTCCGGCTCGAATTCTATCTTCGTTTTCGAGTCCGCACCAACACCGTTAAGATGCATCCCTGGCTTTATCAGATCAGGTGAAATGAACGGTTTCGTAGCCGGAGTTACCGTTTAACTATATCAGATTCCATTGCGTCTCCCATGCTGACGATTGCGATTTCAATGCCAAAGTCCCGCTCATATTCGGCTTTAAATTTTATCGCACGTTGTTCTGTGCGATTGAACACCTTTATTTTATCCTTCGCTTACCTGAGGAGCTTTTCCCAGCGGGTGATATGCTCGCCTTCGTCAGCTCGGTTCTTCTCAATCATCTTACGAGTATCTTCGTCCCACTCGATCGTCTTGAGGAACTCATCGTAGTGATGAATGGCTTTTGCCTCCACCCAGATACCGGTTCTGAGAATTGCTTTCGTACCCCGCAGTCGTGCAAAGAATCCAAATGTAGCGCTGACAAGCCAATTTATCCATCTAAGTTTGCTCGGTTTCCACCCATATTCAAAAAGTTTAATCTGAAAATCCTGGAGGTGCGTCATCTCATTAGCCATCGCCGCGATTAACAGACGATTGAGTTCATTCTCCTCGCTCGTGATCTGAAACTTGTAGATATTGATCGCCATCGTTTCCGCAGTATGTAACGTGATCAATCCCTGTTTGATGCCTTTTAACCGTTCTGGCGACATTCCCTGACCTCGCATCTGGATGTCTTCAACCCGCATCTGTGGCCGTATTATTGAGACATCATAATCCGTTTTACCGGGTGCCCCTTCATTATGCTGGTTCATATGGAAACGATTAGACGTTGCAACATAAAAAACTTTCGGTTAAACGTATCTTCCATTTAAAACTGCATTAATCAAATCTTTAGATCTATCATCTTTTAGCGTGTAATATAAATATGGCCTGCGACTTATAGTAATTGGGGATGGAAGGATAGCTTATGATGGAAGTAAAAGCGGTAAAAATCTTTGATACAACGCTTCGTGATGGCGAGCAGACCCCTGGGGTGTCATTGACTCCAGAACAGAAGTTGCAGATTGCAAAACAACTTGATATACTCGGCGTTGACGTTATAGAAGCGGGGACTGCTATTATTTCGGAAGGTGAGCAAAGAGCGATAAAGGCAATAGCGAACGAAGGTTTAAAAGCTGAGATTTGCTCCTTTGCACGACTATTGCCGGGAGACATTGACGCTGCACTAAAATGTGACATTGACGCGATTAATCTGGTTGCGCCGGTTTCTGACGCGCACATAAAGAAGAAGCTGAAGATGGATCGGGAGACGCTGAGAGCGAAGACGATTGAGATGGCGGAATATGTGAAAGCGCATGGATTAAAGGTAGAGATCAGTTCAGAGGATGCATCCCGGGCTGATATGGCATTTTTGAAATCATTCTTCTCGGATTTATCTACGGTTGTTGACCGTTTATGTTTCTGCGACACCGTTGGTGTGTTGTATCCAGAGCGTACAAAGGAGATATTTCAGCCGCTTTGCACATTTAACACTCCGGTTTCCGTGCATTGCCACAATGACTTCGGGTTAGCCACTGCGAATTCAATAGCTGCGGTATCGGTAGGAGCGGAGTGTGTGCATGTTACCATGAATGGACTTGGAGAAAGGGCGGGTAATGCTTCCTTAGAGGAGGTGGTAACCGCTTTGGAACTGCTTTACGGAGTGAAAACGAGAATCACGAAAGGAAAGTTGTATGAAACATCTCGAGTTGTCAGGAATTTGACAAAGATGCCGCTTGCTCCGAACAAGCCGCTTATGGGCGATAACGCCTTCACGCACGAGTCAGGAATGCACGTCCACGGGACGTTGGCGGATAAGAGCTTATATGAGCCAATGGATCCCGCGATAATAGGAAGAACAAGACGATTTGCATTCGGGAAGCATACGGGTAAGGCGTCAGTGAAACAGGTGTTGAAAGAGATGGACATCGCGGCCGATGAGGAGCAGATGACGAAGATATTGGTGAAAGTGAAGGAACTCGGCGATAAGGGTAAATTAGTCACGGACTCGGATTTCCAGGCGATAGTAGAGGATGTATTGAGCATAGAAAGAGAGGAGAAGATAAAACTTATTGACTTATCTGTGGTATCAGGGAAGAACGTTCAGCCAACGGCGTCAATAAGATTGAAGATAGATGGCGAGGATATTGTGGAAGCAGACGTTGGTATCGGCCCGGTGGATGCCGCGATAAATGCATTGAGGAAAGCGCTGACGGGAAGGGCAATGAACGATTTACGCCTTGAGGAGTACCATGTTGACGCCATCACCGGTGGAACGGATGCGCTGGTAAACGTAGTAGTAAAGATAAGCAGGGGAGATAAGATGATGACCGCGAGTGGCGTGAGTGAAGACATCGTCATCGCATCGTTGTATGCACTGATCAACGGAGCGAATAGATTGTATCGGTGATTATAATTCTTGGGACTCAATCGTAAGTAAATCATGAGTACTTAATCTCTATGATTACAATAAGAAAATGGATATAGAATCGCATACTTGATTATTAAAATTGCAACCGCCATTCTAACTTAATGTCTTATTAACCTTAGATAAACTCAATAGACGTACAATGCCTCTAACTCGAACACTAACCCTCGACCTGCACGTGCATACGAATTACTCGCATGACGGACGTGCTTCGGTAGGAGAGATAATAGAAAGCGCGATTGCGGAAAAGCTTGATGGTATCGCAATATGCGACCACGACACGATGGACGGTTCTTCCGCTGCGCGAAGATACGTAGCCGATAACGAGTTGGATTTGATAGTTATCCCTGGTATAGAAGTATCAACGTCTGAAGGTCATTTGATTGTGCTTGGAGTCGAAGAAGTGATAGAGAAAGGGTTATCGGCAGAGGAAACGATAAGAATAGCAAAGCAAAGAGAGAAGGAGAAGAAGGGCACCGTCGTAATTATTGCGCCACATCCATTCCACCCTTTCCGCCATAGTATTGGTAACTTCTGCACGCATACAGGCATAGATGCGATAGAAATTTACAATTCCAGATATTTATCCGGTGTTGCGAATGCACTTGCGAGGAGAACGGCAGCCACCAATAACATTATAGCCGTTGCAGGAAGTGATGCGCATTCCGCAGACTGCGTTGGTCTTGCGACTGTAGAGGTTGAAGTGGAGGTTGACATAGCGCAAAAGCCCGAATACGAAGCTATCTTGAAGAAGATAAAGAAGGGAAAGGTAAGGATAAAGAGTTGTAAGAGGACGCATTTCTGGATTTATCTCTCTCAATTGTGCAAAAAACCACGAGATTAACACAACACTTTTTCTTTTTCAGAAAAAGAAATCCTGTTCTAAAA
>JAENXH010000013.1 GCA_016649585.1 Methanosarcinales archaeon | reverse complement strand
TTTTTTTCAAAGAAAGTTTTATTAAACGAAGGATTTAATCCAATAAATAAAATACCGTCCCTCTTGAATGGCGGGTAGAGTATTGGAAGATAATCCCCACTTTCCTTTTGATAATCTTCCCAAACTTTGAGGATCTTTCCATTTATTATTTCATTGAACTCCATTTTATCTTTCCTATATTCTTATTACTCACATGCGTATATATCTCTGTCGTCTTTGAACTTTTCTGTTCCAATAACTCGTGAATATCCACCAAATCAACACCTCATTCCAACAAATAATCTTTTAGGCGTAACTCTCTGTCTGTAAGTATAGTAGGAAGCTAACACTACACAATGACAAAAATACAAATACCTTACGGCTCCAAACAGATAGATCTGGATATAGAAGGAGCTGAGCTATTAGACGTTGAGGAGGTAGATAGCGGAAGAACCGCCACCATCGATAACATGGCAGTGATAAGGGAAGCTCTCCGCAAGCCATTAAGCACAAAACGGTTACGAGAGATCGTAGCCGCGAAAAAACCGGAGAGCATAGTGACCATTGTTGACGACCACACAAGAGACACCCCAACGGAGAAGATGCTTGATGCTTTAACAGAGGAGATCGGAGAATCCCATGAAGATAATATCACACTACTGGTTGCCTGTGGCACCCACTCACCTCCAATGGAAGAAGATTTAAAAAGGATTCTTGGTAAATACTTCGACCACTATACCATAAAAATACATAATTGCGATGCGAAAGATCTGGTGTACGTAGGCACGACCAGCCGAGGGACGCCCATAAGGCTGAATAGGAACTACGTAGAAGCCGATATGAAGATCTTGACGGGCGATATAACCTTGCATTACTATGCTGGATTTGGCGGCGGGAGAAAGAGTATTCTCCCTGGTATATCAGCACGGGAGACGATAAAAAAGAACCATGCTCTTCTGGTGGACGAGCATGCTCGGACGGCGAACTTAGAGCTTAACTCGGTGCATTTAGATATGTTTGAGGCAGCAGCTTTTGCACCGCCTGATTTCGTACTGAATATCATCGCTTCTGGAGACGGTAATGTTGTAGATGCATATGCAGGAGACATGGACGAAGTGTTGCATAAGGGTGTTGAGGTTGCTAAAGACTTGTTCTGCCGTGAAACTCACGAGTTATTCGACATCTTGATAGTAAGTGCTGGTGGATTCCCAAAGGATAGAGATCTGTATCAGGCGACTAAGGCGATAGAGAACTGCTACCGAGCGGTAGTACCAGGCGGAGAGCTGATTCTAGTTGCGGAATGCCGCGATGGTATCGGAGACTCGTATTTTGAGAGTTGGATGAACGATTATGCAACTTATAAAGATGCGGAAGCGGCTATCAGAACAAATTTTGTGCTCGGTGGGCATAAAGCATATTATATGAGAAAAGTGATGAACCGTTTGGGGTTGTCTATCGTATCTGAGCTCGATGCGCACGTTCTGACAAGATGGCGGATAAAAACCTATAAGTCGGTAGGCGATGCACTTGCAGATGTAAAAAAAGATAAGGTTAAAATAGGTATAGTTAGAAAAGGCTTGGATACCTTAATAATGCCGGCGATAAATTTATAGATAGAAGAAGAAGGAGTAAGGATAAGAGGCAATGGCAAATCTTGCAAAACAGAAGAGGATTGCAGCACAGGTGTTGAAGATCGGTGAGGGGCGAGTATGGATGGATCCCGAAGCTGCTGAAGACTTAGCAGGAGCAATAACGAGAGAGGACGTTCGTGGTTTGATAGAAGAAGGAGTAATAGTAGAAAAGCAGAAAAAAGGTGTAAGCAGAGGAAGAGCAAGAGTAAGTGCGAGACAAAAAGCTTTAGGTCGTAGAAAAGGGCATGGTTCTAGAAAAGGTGCTAAAGGCGCAAGAGCAAGTAGGAAAAAAAAGTGGATAACTAAAATTCGCGCGTTACGTAGGAGATTGAAGGGACTCCGTGGTGACGAGTTCGTAGATAAAACCGCCTATAGAAGGTTATATAACAAAGCGAATGGTGGAGATTTTAGGTCGGTGGCACATTTAAATGATTATATAACTGCAAATGAACTGCTAACAAGGGAGGAGGCTAAATAGATGGGAAGAGCAAGAGGTCCAACCTATCGCGTCCCATTTAGAAGAAGACGAGAAGGTAAGACTGACTACCGCAGAAGACTGAAACTGTTGTTCAGCAAAAAACATCGTGTTGTTGTGAGAAAAAGCAACAAAAACATCAGGATGCAACTGGTCGCTACTGATAAAATCGGCGATAAAACTCTTATTACCGCTATGTCATCCGAACTTCCGAAATATGGGTATGATGGCGGAAAATGTAACTGCCCTGCAGCTTATCTAACAGGTTTGTTGTTTGGCAAACGTGCAAAAGAAGCAGGTTTTAATGATACCATTCTTGATATAGGTCTACATACACCGGTTCATGGATCTAACGTATATGCAGCATTAAAAGGTGCTCTTGATAGTGGGTTGACGATCCCACATAACCCTGTGGTTTTTCCGGCCGACGATCGTATCCGCGGGACCCACATTGCTACTTACTTACAAAACCCTTCTATTGTTGATATGTTCCAGAGTGTGAGAGATAGTATAATGAGTGATAGTGAGAGTTTGATAGAGGTGGAGTCTACTACAGAATGACACAAAGAAGGGACAGAAGAGAGAGCGAGAGAGCGAGAGATTTAGAAGCTTGGGTGCCTGTAACACGGTTAGGGATGCTGGTGAAAAGCGGAGAAATAAAGACGCTTGGAGATGCTCTTCGCTCTAACTATCCTGTAAAGGAGTATCAAGTTGTGGATGCTCTTCTTCCGGAACTCAGCGAAGAGGTTTTGGATATTAACCTTGTTCAGAGAATGACCGATTCAGGAAGGCGGGTGAAGTTCAGAGTGTGCGTTATTGTGGGAAACCGGGATGGCTATATTGGTATAGGTTTGGGTAAGGACGCTCTTGTGCGTAGCGGTATCGAGAAGGCGGTACGCGACGCGAAAATGAACATGACGCATATTAAGCGCGGATGTGGTTCTTGGGAGTGCAACTGTGGGGGGACACATTCGATCCCTTTTAAGGTTGTAGGAAAAGCCGGAAGTGTGGAGATAACATTAAAACCTGCACCTAAAGGTATTGGACTGGCTACAGGTAATATCCCGAAGCGTGTATTAGATTTTTCTGGTGTTAAGGATGTATGGGCCCAGACAAAAGGACAAACCAGAACTACATTTAACCAAGCGTTCGCAACATTCGAGGCTTTACGTAAAATCGCTTTAGTGAAAACTTTGGAGTGATGCAGAAAAAATGTACGCAATTATAAGGCTTAGGGGAAGTGTAAATATAAGGCCGGAGATAAAACATACGTTAGAACTTCTCAGGTTACATAGAGTAAACCACTGTGTAGTCGTGGAAGAGAATGCTTATAACAAAGGAATGATAATTAAGGCGAAGGATTACGTGGCCTGGGGAGAGATATCTGAGGACCATCTTGAGAGTTTATTTAAAAATCGAGGTAGATTAGAAGGGGGTGATATGTTAACGGAAGAGTTTTTACACGAAAAAACTTCTTTTACTTCATTAAAAGATCTTGCTCATACTTTGTTAGAGGGTGAAGTGAAGATGAAAGATTTGATGTGTTATAAAATCAAACCGATATTCAGACTTCACCCACCGAGAAAAGGCCACAAAGGTATTAAACGTAGCTTTACAGTAGGCGGGGAACTCGGTTATCATGGCGATAAAATAAATGAGTTATTGCATAAGATGCGTTGAAGAAGAGAAGAGTAAAAAACCAATTACCTATCTACTACAAACAACCCTTTTTATTATACCGCTCTAAATCGTAAAAGAGATGAATCCACAGACACACCCTTGGAAAAACTGGAAACATATCACAAAACTCGATCCTGATAAATCTCTCTCGCCTGATGATTTGGAGACCATCGTGGGTAGTGGAACAGACGCCATTATGATCTCAGGTACTCAAAACATCACCGATACAAATGTAGGTCAGCTCATATCACTTCTGAAGGATTATGATATACCAAAAATTTTGGAGCCTGCAACTCCTGAAGCAGTCTTGGATGGAGACCTCGTAGATAGTATTTTCGTGCCCTTAGTCCTCAACGCCGGTGATTTGAAGTGGATTGTAGGTAAGCATAAGGATTGGATATTAAATCATAAAATAAAGTGGGAAAAAGTTATACCCGAGGCGTATATCGTTATGAATCCCGAATCCGCTGTAGCCAAACTGACAAAATCGAAGACAGACTTAACCTCAGATGAGGTCCTCGCGTACGCACGATATGCGGAGAAATATCTTCGGCTTCCTATCGTTTATATGGAATATAGCG
Organism: Methanosarcinales archaeon; assembly: GCA_016649585.1. Lineage (GTDB taxonomy): Archaea > Halobacteriota > Syntropharchaeia > Alkanophagales > Methanospirareceae > JACGMN01. The sequence goes on along the minus strand of JAENXH010000013.1, from coordinate 11,007 downwards.
GAACCTACGGAGACCCCACCCTGGTAAAGCGACTAAGAGACTCGTTAACCGAAGCAGCGTTGTTTTACGGCGGAGGAATTGATTCTCAGGTGACCGCAGCCGAGATGCTGAGATATGCTGATGTTATTGTGGTTGGAAACGTGGTGTACACCGACATAGATAAGTTTATTGAGACCATTCCCTGAATGAGGTAAGAGTTTTATCTCCAGTGGAAATGCGGGGGTGTCTGGGTTAATAAATACTCCCTGTTACAGCTTCCGTGCGAATCTTTAGCAAATAGCCCTTAAACAACGATTTTTTCAAATCACAAATTTCCGAGAGTTTCTTCTTACCGATTTCAACCTCCCTTATCCTTCCTAAATCTTCCTTCTCTATATTTACTCGTAAACCATCTAATCGGATAATGATCGGTAACTCCTCCCCTGCTTTTGGCGGTATAACCATCTCTATCATATCTTTTATAAACAAAGGAGAAGCAGCTAACGGGTCTTCCTCTATCTCTCGCCTCCTATCATCTACGATCTTTCCCAATTCCGCGGTCATATCATCTAATATATCTATTTCACCTTTTCTCCTCATTCTATCCGTCTTCCTCCCTATTCCGCCCACATAATGATCCACCGCGAGGTCAGATGGCCCCCCAACTACCATGTAAGGCACATCAAGCATTGCGCATAACCGCACCTTCTCCTCTATACACTCCTTAAAGCAGCCAAATACAAATACCGCGGCATCAAACTCCTCTATTATCTCCCGCTCTTGCGCTGTCATCTGTGCAATCCTCTGCCCCACACCCCTCGCCAGACCCAGCATATTGGTAATCGCACCCTTTCTCCTGAAAAATTCCGCTATATCACAAGCGGGATCAACAGCGTGGTGTTTGCCAAGAGAAGGAACTATTATTACTATCTCAGCACCGGCTAATGGCAGCTCTTTGAACTTACCACCCAGATCTTTTATTTTATCCCTGATAACCCGCTCTTCCTCCTCAGGGAATGCTAAATGCAGCATTGTCTCCGTCTGCATAACCGATTCTTGCAATATGAACCCGCCTATATCCTCTATCAGCTCTTTCAACTCGTTAAACTTGTACACACCTCCCTCAAACATCATTATTTTATACATACGCACTCACCAGCTCTTCCGCTTTTATCCTCCAATCATCCCCTATTGGATTCTCAGAGGCTATAATAGTCAATCTACCGGTAGAAGGGATTGTAGACCGGACTCTTGCACCTTCCGGGATTATCCGGTCTATGCCATCCAAGATTCTCGCTACTAAATCCTCTCTGGGATCATAGACAACCAACTCCTTGAGTTCGTCTACTTCCTTCTCCTCTAATTTAAAACCTATCTCTAATCTGCTTATTTGCTGAACTCGCTCTCCATACATCTCCCAGAGCAGAGCAAGCAATTTAGGTGCATATGTCTCATTCGTTATCCTTAACGTCTCCCCTTCTCGGTGCGTTATGTCCCCTACCTTTATCGGGCTTGCCACCCGCCCTATCTTAACCGCGACAATAAAAACGTGTTCCTTCGGGTTGCAATACATGTAAACGAGGTCTAAACTACTTCTCACTCCTACATCCCTAAACGTACTCATACATATCTTCTCGTAAGATGCATTTGCAAATTCATCCCCCCCCTCAACTTTTACCTCCATCTCAACACTCCTAACTTGTACTTATACCATATCCACTAATTTAGGAAAAACACCGGCAAATTTATATATATTTCGATTGTTATGTTATTTTTTCTGCACTTTCACCCGCTGGCCATACAAACATCCGTGACCTTGAATACCCCCTAGTGGGTTACCTACGGTTCCAAACTGGTGCATGCACTTCCCAAGGACTGCCGCACCTCGTGCCAGCGCATCGTCTGCAAATACCACCTCTTTATCCATATTTCTGCCAAATAATGCGCTTAGCTTCTCCAACAAAAGTTCGGGCTTTTTACCCGTTATTCCCGCTCTTCCGGTTATCCCTATCTTCGTGTTATGCAGGAGTAAACCCTCCTCATTCGCTATTCCCACCAAATCTTCCACTACACACGCCGATAACTCATCTATTACCGGGATGATATATTGCCCCCCTTCATCTTTCACGAGTTCGACACCGATATCCGCTATTTTAGGTAAATTTGAGAGGTTCTCTCCCGCATCGACTCCGATGAGCACCACGCCATTTCTCTCCGCTGCGTCTACATTCACCGGAATTCCACCCATTCTCGTGCTGCCATTTTTTACTTTTTCTATGCGCACATGCTCTAAGATCTCCTCTACGTACCCTTTTACTACCTCCTTCCTTATTCTCTTCCCCCGGATACTCGCTTTTGCTAAATCGAGTACCGAAGGGAAATTAACGTTCACCACCTTTGATACCACCGCATCAGGTATCGCACCGGCTAAGCCGCAAAAGCTCCCTATAACACGCGCGTATGGCAACCCATCATCGGTTATTCTACCTGCGAGGGTAGTGCCGAAATCTAAAGATAGAACTGGGCTTCGATAATCAACATCCAACCATTTAGCCGCTTCCTTAAGTCCAGCAGTTACAAGCTCACCCTCCATCTCATTTCCCACTATTGACTCCCCCCCCGGTGGGAGGTCCCCGGTCACAGCGCCGTCGAAATAAGTCTTTTCCATCCGAGAAAACGCCCTCAAATCAGGGGGGATGTTCTCTATAGTCATAGGAGAAATCATCTTCCGGGGCGGCACACCAGCAAGCATGCATCCTTTTGCCAAGGCTTTTATTACCCCGGCGACCTCATCTATTCTGTAGAAACATGCGGTGACACCGGTTGAGCGCACTACGAAATGCAAATCAGCGGTGGTTATTCCCGCGGACCGTGTACATTCCTGCAGCGTCGCTTTCACCAGTTCCGCAATAGAGTCCTCGGAAAGGTCAACCATACTTATCGTATGGCAGAAAGCCTCGCGAGGAGATATGGCCTCACGGGTCATTTTTACTGCCTTGTCAAGGATATAGGTCTGTCCACTTTTCAGATCTGTCGCGGTTAAGATCGCCTTAGTGGTGCTGTTCCCCAGTTCAACACTAGCCACGATAAAAATAGGTCGTAGTGAGAGGTCCCCGCGGGACAGTCGTAATCTATAATACAACTCAGAATAATGAATCTTTTCCGTTTCCAATAATTTTGGCCGGTGCCTCTTTGTAAATAATCCCATTATAGGTTGTGCTCCCTTGCGCTCGCAGTGCACATGCTTAAGGTATAAACACAACGTCGTTTAATAAACATTTCGGTTTTTTTGGTGAACAAGCACATACATACATAGATACACGCTTTTACGTCAATATATGGCTGCTATCTATAAAACCTCAGCACGTTCTCCGCGTTCAGCACACCGGCTTATGTTAGCCATTTCGGTTATGTTTACAACCCAAAACGATGGCTATTTAAGCGTAAATTAAAACCAATCAAAACCATTTTTTGTACCGGAAAAAATAGAAAGCTTTATATGGTGCCCCTGTCTTTTTCTCGTTCATGCCAATAGAAGTAGTATTGCTTTTTGCATGGATGTTAGTGATAGCGTTCTTAGCGTTCATAGCATGTACGTTTGAGGACTTGGAGTCAGATATGGGATCTCAGAGCAATCCGAATTCGCAAGTGCAGCTAGCGGCGCAGGTGGGACAGGTAAATCGGTTCTTTAACAAAGCGATTTCAGGCGAGCCATTATCGAATGCAATGTATTGCGTAACCGCGGGGACGATAGCATGGTTACTATTGCGGCAGTTTGAGCCCTTAGTTCCGGGTGAGGAATGGAAAGCGGCAGTGCTGGCCATACCCATCGGGGTACTCGCGGCAACAATGATCAACATGATATTTTCGACGACAGCGCATTGCGGCAGAGTAGCGGGACAGAAGCGTTTCCAGCAGCCAATCTATCTTGATGTGTTATACGGACATCTGATACCGATTGGAGCGCACGCGTTTATGACGACACTCTGTATCACCTGCATAGCTTACATACAGAGCAACATAGGGACTCTGTCAGGGAACCCAGCATTGAATCATCCGTTTGCCCTACCCCTACTCGGGTTCATCTGGGGGATTACGGTGGGTGCGATAGGATCCTCTACCGGGGACGTCCATTATGGCGCGGAGCGAGAGTTTCAAGACAGACCGTTTGGCGAAGGTAAGCGGGTAGTTTACCACGGTAAGATCACGCGATACGCAGAGTGCGGTGTACGGACACAGAAGGACATTGCAGGTTTTTGCGCGAAATTCGGCGGACCGGTTACGGGAATGACCTTCGGACTCATCATTCTCTTTGAGAACTGGAGAAGCATGGTCGGGATGCAGCTCGGAGGCTTTTTACCAGCATTACCAGCCTTTACAGCGACCGGTGATATGGCAGCGATATTCGGTATCGTACTGGGACTCCTTATAGTAGCAGCGTTGATGGTGGGAAACCTGGTGTTCGTGAAATGGGTGAGAAAGAAATATGGGCCTTTTGTAGGAGTGTGATGAGATAAAATGGAACCAGTATTGATGATTTTGATAGTGGGATATGTGGTGATAGGTGGCTTACTCGCAAGTTTAGGCGCTCATCTATTACCAGTGGGCGGTGCACCAGCGGCAATGGGCACCGCAACAGGAATCGCAACGGGGACAGTCCAGATAATGCTCGGAGCAGTAATGACCGGGTTATTCACAGCGGCATCAGTGGCTACTTTCTCAGACAGTCTCCTTCTCGTATCGTTATCCGGTGCAGTCGGCGCGACGGTGATGATGTGTGTGGTCATGTTCATGGCGAATATCCTTTATGCCTTTGGCTGTGGTATCGTTCCAGTTTCAGGCAGAGTAGAAGTGGACCCGATAACAAAGGAGCCGCAGTCACCGTACAAGACACCTCAAACCGATGGGCACGGTGTGCCAAATGTGGTTTATATCTCAGGCACCATTGGTGGGTTCTTAGCAGGTTTCGCCGGTGCGCTAATGTACTATGCGCTACTGAACTACGCACACTTTTCAGCAGGACTGGCAGCGATTGTGGCGTTATCCATCTTCGTAGCCAACGCGATACTTGCAGCGTACAACATACGAGGCACCATAGAGGGATTCCATGACCCGAAGTTCAAGCGACTGCCAAAAGCACTGATCTCATCGTTTGCGGTCTCGCTGCTTTGCGGAATAGTGGTCGTGCTTGCAGCAACAATATTAGGAGGAGCGTTGTAAAATGACAGTAACACCAGCAGTAATAGAAGAAGAAGAGCCGACGAAAAAGGGATTGTCGTTCAAATTCCCGCCGGAAGAGACCGAGATGGGGCTCATCGCAGGTATAATTGGCGCGGTGATAGTCATATTTACGGGATTGCCAGCGGTGATAAAAGGAGTGGGGCTACTTTTAGTCTTACTCTGGGGTATGGATTCAGTGCGAAAGACGTCTAAATATGGATTAGGGACTGGCGTTCCATCCATAGGCGTGCTGGGGACAGGTTATGGTGTCGTAGGAGCGCTGATGGGATTGGCCGTCGCAGAGTATGGTAGAGTGGGTCAGTTATATCCTGCGGTATTAGTGGGAGTCATAGTCATGGGCGCCATTGGCCTGGTATCGGGTGTATTTGCGAACGGTGAGAAGTTCATAGCGATGAAAATTCCGAGATTAGAGCGGGCGATGATGGAGTTAGGAATGGCAGGGACACTTGCAATATTGCTCGAATGTTCCATCTTGACCGGCTCGCTGAACTTCGCCGCAGTGGTAAACAACGTAATGAATACAGGGCTTATTGCACTGCTGTTCATCTTCAATTGTTTTGCGATGCTTCACCCGTACAACGCGTGTCTCGGACCAGATGAGCGAAGAGAGAGAACAAGAATATGTGCAGTAGAGATTTCAGGGTTGATATGGGTCCTGTTGGGATTCGCTATGATCGGACTCGGTACTTCTCCGTATGGAATTTTAGACGGTGTGTCAATGATAGTCTTTGGAGTGATCGTATGGGTAGTGTTCTTCAGGATGTTCATCAAGGCCTGCATGGATGAGTGCTATGAGACAGTGGGAACAGGAATGATCAAAACGATAGAATAAAGGAAGGAGGAAAAAAGAAAACATGATCGTAATCAATGAAAAGTTGGGTATTGTTTTGGATCCAGACACGCTTACCGTAGGAGTCAGCAGACCGGGGTTCTACAAAGTAAATCTTGCACCGATAGAAGAGCAAATAACGGTTATGGAAGGTGCAGTGGATGACCTGCTCAATTGCCTTGATCCAACCACCGGCTTCAACCTGTCACAGCCAAACAGAGAGGGAGCGTTGAGTAACGCAGGCTTCATGACCTTTTTCATGCTCGGAATTACCTTTGCGGTGTTAGCGGTTGCAATAGTGTTCATAGCCTTAGGAGGAGGTGTGTGAAGATGGCAGAGAAGAAAGAAGTTCCGGATGGCTGGCCGCTGGTAACCGGCGACTATGAAGTAGGCGATCCGCAGAGTTGCGTGGCAATATCCTCAAATGGGTCGTATTTCCATATCGTGCACCTGAAAGGTATCGCAATACAGGGACCTGATAAAACAGAGAACATCGGGTTAGAGAAGATAATGACTAACGTCATCTCAAATCCAAACATACGATTCATCATCGCAGCCGGTGCGGAAGTTCCAGGGCATATAAGCGGCGGATCATTGATGGCACTGGTGGCGAATGGTATTGAACCGTCGAATCGAAAGATAATCGGAACCACGGGAGCAATTCCATTCATCGAGAATATACCGGATGAAGCGGTTGCGCGATTCAGAGACCAGGTGGAAGTAATTGACATGATGGGGGAGGAGGATTATGGTAAGATCAACGCAAAGGTCAAAGAGCTTATAGCTCGTGACCCGGGAGCGTATCCTGAAGACCCGATGGTTGTGAAAGTGGGTGGCGGGGAAGCGGCTGCAGCAGTATTAGAAATGCCGTTAGCCATGCCTGCCTCTCCTCATATGGCAGTAATAAACCGCGCCACGGCGCAGATAACCTACAAGGCAACGTTACTTGCAAGGGATCAGAAGTTAACTTCAGGGCTATCGAAAAATGGTCTTTTCGGACTCATGGCTGGGTTGATAAGCGCGTTCATCTTCCTTTTGCCACTCATATTGGGGGTGATATAAATGGCACCACAGAAGGTAGTACAACAAACACCGGAAACGGCGGTTTTAACCGCACGAATAGAGGATCTGAGACACTTTATAACAATGATCGGCCGTGATTCACGGTTCGCAGCGGGACTCTGGTCGGGATTCGTAAAAGGTCTGGCAATCGGGATTTTCGTGAGTACCCTTTTCGTCGGTCTTAAACTTTTGGTAATGGTGTAGGTAGGAGGATAAGAGGAGAAAAGAAGAATGGGAGAAGAGAAAGAACGAGAAAAGGAGATAGAAGAGGAGATTCTGGAGAAACTGGAGGCGGAACTGGTGGAGAAAGCTGTTCCTGTCGTCACAACACCCCCTGAGCACACGAAACTCCTGGAGCGAATAAATGACATGGATGAACGAGTGGAATTTGTCGCAGGAGAACTCTGGCAACGACAGGGCGAAAAAATAGGTTTCACAATGGGTCTTTTATACGGCGTGATGATAGGAATAGTTACGTATGTGATATTCCTGATGGCATAAAAAGGAGGAGACGGAAAAAATGTTTTTGTTTGATAGAGAACAGGATGTATATGATATTGCGGGATTGAAAGTAGGAGGCCAGCCTGGAGAGCACGCAACAGTCCTTTGTGGCACGATATTCTATGCGAAGCATTATCTGGTCGAAGACGCGGATAAAGGGATATTTGACAAGAAAGCAGCGGAAGACGTGTTGAAGAAGCAAGAGGAATTCTCTGATTTGACCGGAAATCCATGCATAATGCAGATATTTTCGGAATCGCCCGAGGCGATGGAGAAAGAGATCGCGTTCTGCACCGAGGTGAGCGATGTTCCTTTCTTGATTGACTCGACGGTGGCGGATGCAAAGGTTGCAGGGCTCAAGTACGCAGATGAAGTGGGACTGATAGAGAAGGCGGTGTATAACTCAATAAACGTTTCGTGTTCACCAGAGGAGCTTGAAGCAATCAAGAATTCCAGAATAGAAGCAGCAATTATACTGGCGTTCAATCCAAAAGATTCCACGGTAGCAGGGAAGATTGATCTGTTAGAGACAGGAGCAGGCACCTTTGAGAAAGGATTGGTCAATCTGGCGCGGGACCTGGGCGTAACGAAACAGATGTGTGATCCAGCTACACTGCCCATCGGCGCGGGGTGTGGCTCGGCCGTTGCTTCAGGCTTTGCCGTCAAATCGAAATTCGGTATTGCAGTAGGATTAGGTATCCACAATGCACCTTCCGCGTGGACGTGGCTGAAGACGTTCCGGAAGGAGCATGCGACGAAAGGACCGGGCGGCTGGGAAGGACTCGGTGCAGACGTGTTCAAGATCTGTGACATAGCCTCTAATATTATCCCGGTAATAGCGGGTCATGATTTCGTGCTTTACGGGCCAATAGAGAATGCACCGACGGTGTTCCCGCTGGTCGGCATGGCAGACATGATCGTCGCAGAAGCGAACACGGCAGAACACGAGATTGAACCAGTAGCACCGCATCCATCTATAAATATGGGCGCATAAGTTTTTTGGGGAGTTTTTTTATCAATCCCCTCTTTTTTCTTTTTTTATTTATGGTATAAATCCTTATATGCTTGTAACAAGTCCAGATGCAGCGGTAAAACTATGAATGAAACCATGAAGATGGAGCAGCAAGAGACGGAAAGGCGGTATGCGACCGCAAGATGGCTGGACTGGGGTGAGATTTGATGTTAGCAGAACTCTTTATACTTTTTGCGTTAATTGTAATGGTAATCGTGGTGTACCTCGTGTTCAAGGCGGTAAAGCATCTCATTGTAAATTCAATCCTCGGTTTGCTCGTGCTTTTAGCTGCAAACCTCGTCCTCGGATTGAAGATCGCATACACCTGGGTAGTCATCCTGATATGTGCGATCGGGGGCGTCATCGGTGCGGCCATTGTCATTCTTTTACATCTATTGACGGGAATGTTCTGATAGAAAAGATTTAAATATTTGCGTGCTCTTGTAGTCACTATCTTAGAGGTGAGTATAATTGTTAGAGAGATTGGACTCCAGATTATATGAGGATGGTAGCTTTGAAATAAAGGAGGAACCATTTTACTTACCGCAAGGAAGCGAAGTTGCACTATTTGAAGCGGCCTATGAGAACAAACTTCCGGTTATGCTGAAGGGCCCTACAGGAAGTGGTAAAACACGATTAGTTGAGTACATGGCCTGGAAGTTAGGTCGGCCACTCTTTACCGTTGCCTGTCATGACGATTTAAGCGGGAATGACCTGACGGGAAGGTATATCATTAAAGGCGATGAAGTTGAGTGGATTGATGGTCCTCTTCTCATGGCGGTAAAAAATGGTGGGATCATTTATCTGGATGAAGTCGTGGAAGCACGAAAAGACACCACGGTCGTCATTCACCCCTTAACAGATTATAGGAGATCTTTGTTGATAGAGAAACTCGGAATGATATTCCACGCCCCGGATGAATTTATGCTGGTAATTAGTTACAATCCCGGTTACCAGAGCGTCTTGAAAGAATTGAAACAGAGCACAAGACAGAGGTTTGTAAGTATCAATCTTGGCTGGCCAACTGAAGACTTAGAAACTCAAATTGTTCTTCAGGAGACGGGCGTCGAAGAGGATACTGCAAGAAGGTTGGTAAAAGCCGCGAATAAGATACGAAATCTCATACATCAAGGACTCGAAGAAGGCGTTTCTACCAGGGAACTCGTTTATGCGGGCACCTTGCTCAAAAGTGGGGTCCCAATGAGAGACGCGCTCTATTCGACTATGATCGAGCCGTTAACGCACGATGCAGATCTCAAAAGAAGCATAGAAGAAATCCTCAAAAATTACTTTAACCTGTAAATGTTAAGCCAAAATATTTCCGTCTGAAAATGTAAGCGCGAATACAGATTAGGAGAGTATAGAAAGAAGGGTATACACCGAAACCGCTAGGCAACATATCTCGAAGCTATAAAAGGAGGTAAAAATATGTCAGAAGAAGTAATACCACCCGGAAAAATAAAGTGTTTCATTACTGGAAAGCTAAGAAAAGATACAGCCGAGGAAAGAGTAAGACAAGATGTATCCAGAAGTCTTGTTAAAGAATATGGCTATGACAAAAGCGATATTGACATCGAGTTCCCTATAAAAATGGGAAGAGCGAAAAAGCGGGCAGATATTGTTATCTTTTCCGAAAATGCGGATCACACTCAAGAAAATATATACCTAATTGCCGAAGTAAAAACCGAAGACATTAAGCCGTCCGACAGAAAAGAAGGAGTCTACCAGCTTGAGAGTTATATCGCAGCATCTCCTAATACTATATTTGCTCTTTGGGTGGGTAATGAAAGATTAGCGTTTAAAGTTGTAGAGGAAAAACCATGAGTGTACCGAGCAAGATTCATATTATCCTGTTGGTGAAAATCCGACCTGAGGAAAGGTTAGCCGCCACCTCAGAACTGAACCCCGTATCCAATATTGATGAAGTCGTTGAAGCTAGAACAATGAGTTATAATCGCTTCTACGTGAGCACCGATAATCGCGTGGTATTTAACAACACTATTGATGGAAACACTTGAACACATACTCAAAAAATATTGTGGGTTAGCCTGAAGATGGCAGGAAATTCTATCAAACGTGCTCTTGGAGAGAGGAAAATAAAGAAACTGCTTGAGGCGCACTACGAAGGTGAAGTACTTGAGAAACTGGTTAGCGAATTATATCCGGTGCTCGATAGAGTTGGCTATGACGGTTTAGAGCAGGTTGCGGGTCTTAGTGCTCAGGTCGCCAGGTATAGTGGAGGAACCGCGGTTAGGTTGCTGGAGAAGAGCCCTGAACTCATTGATAGATTGCTGAAGTACGGAGATAAGGAATTAGTGATGAAGGTCTATGGCTTTTGTCGTCAGGTTGCCCGGGATACTATTTTTGTTGCTGCCCGGGTGCT
>JAENXH010000139.1 GCA_016649585.1 Methanosarcinales archaeon | reverse complement strand
CTCAGGAGGCTCAAGGTATCATCCATCTATTCATGTGCTTTTACGGTCGGTATTCCTTTGTTTAAGTTGATACGCTCTATCACGGGTAATGAATCCCCAGGTCTTATCTTCACAATTAACCACCCTTCTAACACTGATTTCAACTCGTTTTGGCATTCGTGAAGAGTATTTCTAAAAGCAGTAACTCCCGGGCAAGTAATAATCCTACCACAATAGGAATCATCCTCTAACTTCTCATATTCCGCCTTGCTCATCGCTTTATTTATGTACTCTATAAGCATTCGACTACCTCTCCAATATTTTTTGTTATTCAAATAGGTTCCTTTGTAATCCGTTTCGCTTCCTCAACAGGTGCATTTTCTATTCTCCGGTCTTAGGAGCAAGCAAAAACCACAGAAGCTACAAATGTTTCTCTTCTGATCTGATGGGGAAAAACATATATATCAAGAGCTATATACCTCTATACAGCCCAATACTAAACAGAACACATGCTGAGCTATAAGAACATCACCATATTCTTGCTCATCTTTGCACTCTTCCTTGGTGCTACCGTTGAAATCAGCGAAGGCTCTATTCCCTTTGGCATCCTTCTGTTTGTCATCGCTATCCTTCTCATTTCACGAATCAAAGTTGGCGACGCGTATGTAGTAAAGCAATCCTGGTTACCCATGTTCGTAGGTGCGCTGATTGTTGTAGCAGACGTCACCTATAACGTCCTTACCCTCAGCAAACTTGGCACCTTGGACATCATGACCTTCTTCCTCGGCATCTCGCTCATCGCGCACAACATAAATAACGAAGAAATAAGGCGAATGGGTAAGTTCGGCGCATATATGGCCGCTACGTTCATCGTCCTTTTCCTATTCTTCTTTAGCTTCTTCAACCATCTGAACCTAGACTTCACGCATCTCTTCGACCATTATTTCGTACTGCTGCCTTCCGTATTCATCATCAACGCAATAGGAATCCCAATTCAGGTGATTGCGACCGAAACGGTTCAAATCCAGGGCGTGGAAGAGATGAGCGTTATAATCGGCGGACCCTGTTCTGGTTTATACTCGATGTTCCTTCTGATTGGAATCATGGTAGCATATACGAGGATAGAGCAGATAGAAAGAGGAAAGTTTTATTCGCTACTCATTATCTCCATCGTGGTTGCATACCTCGCAAATCTTACTCGGGTTGTAACGCTCTATATAGTTGCTTTTTACTATGGTGAAGAGGCAATGTATTTGGTTCATGTCCATCTCGGCTGGATCATATTCGTAATTGTCGTTGCGGTGCTGCTATACGTATTAGACAGGATGAGCAGAGTTACTACTTCAACTTAACCCTGAATACCCAGACCATAATCGCGAAAAGAAGCACCAAAGCACCCATATAAACCGCGGATATGGCTGCCGCCCTTGCAAAAACAAAATCTTTATTCCTGAATGTGTCAATCACGATTATAACAAATAAGACAAACAAGTATGACATAAAACTGAAAGCCAGTGACCTTGTCAAAGCCGATAATCGTACTTTTATTTCCATTTTCATATCTATCTGTTTATTTGTTCCTATTTGCTTTTTATAATGCCTTCTCATTTCACGTTCGTCGTTGCTCTCGCTGTCTGAAGAGCGTGCAAAGCGTTTACTCGGTTGTGCGTTGGCGGATGCGAGCGAAAAAGGAGCTGATAAGTTGGCAGATGGAAGTCCATTACGGTGAATTCGTCATCATGAAGCGGATTCATAAAAAAAAGATGCACGTGCGAGGGATTCACTTCATAAGTAGTATCTGAGTTCAGTTTTAGTTCGAGCTTCTCTAATGCACTAATCAATGTATCTGGTTTTCCAAGCGTACGAAGGCTTTGCTCATCTGCTCCGTATTCTCTGGACTGGGATACCATGAGCTGTATGATCAGTGCGGCTACAGGAGCCACCAAAGCGGTAACGAAGAATTTTATTAAATTCGGTGCAGGGTCATCCTCCTGCCCAAACCCGGTGAATATCGAGCACCAAAAAGCAAAAGTTGCTAAAGCAGTTAAAGCTCCTGATAATACCGCAACAATAGTTCCGATTAGTGTATCTCCGTATTTCACATGTGCAAGCTCGTGTGCCAGCACAGCCTCTAACTCGTCGTTATCCAGTAAATCAAGTAATGCATTGGTTACAACAATCGAGGCATGGTCAGCATTTCTGCCTATTGCGAATGCATTCGGCATTGCCGATTCCACGATAAAAACCTTCGGTACTGGAATACCTACCTTCGTTGCAAGCCTATGAGCGATTTCATGAAGTGATGAGTTTTTATCCTGCACCTCTTTCGCATGATACCAGCGCAGCAATAAGTTATCGCTGAGAAAATAGAAACAACAGGCTAATAAAACTAAAATAACAGCAAAAACGAGTGCTGCAATTATTATGAGTTCCTTAACCATTCCTACAACCATCCAGCCGATAAGCAACCCTGCCATAACCATCGGTAGTGCCAACAATATCCCAAGCAGTAGTAGTTTCACACGATTGATCATTTTATTTTTTATCCCTATTTATTTATATTCGAGGTTATCACCATCCATATCGCTTCATCCTCACCCCATCTTCTACTTTCACCAATTCGTTTATGCGTTTTAGCTCTACGTCATCCCAGTAGACCTTCACGTTAATATCCTCGGTCGCTTCGTCCGCAACGACCTTTAACCGTAGCGTGTTCTCCGCGCCTTTAAACAAGTATACCGGAACGTCAATACGCTTCCAGCCGGATTTCACGCGTGGAACGCTTTTAATCTTCCACTCATCCAAATACCAATTATATTCCTCCTCCACCCAACCCGTATACCCTGTATCCTTGCCTGAAACGTCATCTGACCATATGACTTCGTCATTGAACAATACCTGCTTGGTTATATTCTCCGCATCGTCCGAAGTATATTCAAAAGAATCACGCACATTGACGGATAAAACTGCGACTCCTTCGTCGCCAGCGTAAATGGTCTGCCAGAGCTCTCCATACTCCCCTTTCTTCGAAGCTTCTTGCTGTGCGATGCAATATGAATATTGCGACGATGCATTTTCCGTTGAGCGATAGCCACTAAAGCGTCCTTCACGATCAAACGTCCATGCGGATATTCGCTTCATGTTTCCATCTACCACGGTGGGAAGAGGCTCTATTCCGTATCTCAATAGCGGCTCTAAATCCCCATAATTTATTCCCGTAGAGACCCGGAGATGGAAATACCGGTATGGTTTTCCCAGCGTAGAATCTTTGAACAGAAGGAATTCGAGCTTTTGATTATCTCCTAATTTATCCGGCGTAACAGATATCACTCGCGCCCATTTTGAACCATGCTCAAGCTGTTTACTTTTTTTTGCGATCAGTCTATCATCCAATTTTATCTTAAGGACGTAGTTCACCTGTTCATGCTCATTGTTCTCCACCCCGATGAGGAACTCAACAGGCTCGCCAAGATAAAGGTCAGTTGGGTAGTTCTCCTCAGTACCCTCCGTATCAAGAATATAGAAAGCTGTAGGTATTTTCTCTGCAACCGCTGTGATCGGCTCTATATCCACGTCATCCCACCAGACTTGTATGGGGAAATTAGAGCTCGCTCTTTCTACATAAACTCGTAACGTCAATTTGTTTGTCGCAGAGCGCAGGGTTACAGGAACTTTAACATGCTGCCAGCGCTCATCACCGGCAACCGCATCTTCCCAGATTACCTCTTCGTTCAAAAGAACTTGCTTCACTAAAACTCCGCTATCTCCGGTATACGAATCTCTCACGTTAAATGCTATAACTACCGTTGCAGGACATAATGCAGCATCGGTTATGAAGTTCTGGTATACGGCTCCGTAGCATCCCGGGCTAACAGGAGTCCCCGCAGGATAGCTGATCTCATATGAATACCAGGGCGATATGGAAGTCGAATTGCTCAATACTCCTGTAAAGTTGACGTCAGTCGCGATATACGTCCAACCGTCAATCAACTCCAGATCGGGATTTATAATCGCTGGTAATGGAGATACAACATACTCATTAAGCACGTCTAAATTATCGTAATCTATATCAGAGGAGACCCATAGAT
>JAENXH010000138.1 GCA_016649585.1 Methanosarcinales archaeon | reverse complement strand
ACCTGTGCGGATGTAAAGAACGTGTTTCTGTTGGCCTATAACCTCAAGTGCAAGGGCATTACGGTTTACCGATACGGCTGTAAGGAAGACCTCCTATCGCTGGATATTCCAAAGCTACTGCTTGAAGAATACGTAAGCGCAGATTCGGAATATACGGGTGAATGCAGGATTTGCTCCGTATAAATCACGGGAATTTATATGTAATAATCCCTTCTGCATATTAGCATGGAGTTAAAGCATAGAATAGAAGGGAGAACGAGATGAACGGGAAAGGATTGTTAAAGGATATAAAGATAATTGCATTGATATTATGCGTCTTAGCTGCTTTGGTTGTCATTTATGTTTACCCTCCACCGCCTCCCGATGCAGGGATAAACGGGAATTTGAACTATGGTCTGGATTTGGTGGGAGGGTCATGGCTGCAGTTGAAATTAGAAGGCACGGTAGTGGGGATAACCGCACCGATTAGTGAGTCTGAAGTTGCCAGTTTCCTTGAAGAGGAGCTGGATGCCGAAGTGATTTATTACTCGGGAGAGGAGGTGGCAGTATATGAGATAAGGAAGAGCGTCTCGAAAGCAGAGTTGTCGGACGTTTTGAGTGAAATTGGCGGTAGTATAGCGAAGAAGCTGGATGGATCGGATTATTTTGAAGAGGGCGTAACTAAAGAGACACGGGACGAAACGAAGCGAATAATAGATGTAAAGCTCAACTTGCTCGGATTAGCGGACACGAACATAAGAACCGTGGGAAACAATTTTATTCTTGTTAATATTGCGGGTGTGGATATCGGGACTGCAAGGAACATTGTAGGCAAGCCCGGTAAGTTTGAGATAAGAATCCAGACGGCAGGTATTGGCGGGGATATACAGGAGGGGCTGAGAGCAGATGAGATTGCGAATATTACTGCGCATGTCGTTTACGGCAGCGAGGGCATAGAGAGCAAAAGTGTCGGGGCAGTGCCCGTGAGAGAAGCCGAATATTCACCGTGGGGTGCTTCTTTTACGTTAAAAGAGGCAGGAGCAGTGGCATTAAGAGATGCTGCACTGGAATACGGTGCAACCGATAATCCAATAGACCACGAGCTTGCAATGCTGCTTGACGATGTGGTAATATATAGTGCACCGTTATCCCCGGAACTGGCGCAAGACTTGAAGGCGAAACCGGCTTATGGATTGCGTGCGGAAACAGGATTAGAAAAAGAAGGTTTTGAGAAAGCTAAAGCGCTCATTATTCACTTAAAAGCGGGCGTGTTACCCGTAAATGTGGAGATAATAGGTTCCGGCGAAGTTCCTGCTTATTTAGGCGCGAAATTCAAGGAAGGATCAATAGTAGCCGGATTCGCTGCACTCATACTCGTTACGCTTGTTGCTTTCTTGCGATATCGCGAGAAGAAGATAATATTGCCGATGTTCTTCACGCTTCTGAGCGAGATAATCCTGATATTGGGATTTGCGGCGGTGATAAACTGGCAGTTGGATTTGCCAAGCATTGCAGGGATAATCGCAGTAATAGGCACGGGAGTGGATCAATTGGTGATAATAACCGACGAAGTGATCTCCGGTGGGCGTTCATCCGCGAAGATGTATCGTAAACGAATATCATTCGCATTTGGTATAATATTCGCATCTGCGACGACCACCATCGTGGCGATGCTTGCCCTTGCATTCATGGCACTCGGCACATTGCGTGGTTTTGCGATTGTAACCATCGTTGGGCTCTTGTTAGGCATTTTTATTACACGACCGGCTTATGCAAGGGTGATGGAAGAGATATAAGCACTTTCCGAACCCAAATATAAGGTTGAGGATAACGGTAAAGAAAAACGTAAGAGAACCGGTGCTAAGAAAAAATTAGAAAGGAGCGCAATAGTTAATTATACTCTACAACAATATGTTTCATATTGAAAGAACCTCTTTTTGACATAGGATAAGGGAGTTCGGAAATGGCAAGAGATGAAAAACAAACCAGAATCGAACTGATCAATCCCGCACTGCACGAGAGAGGGTGGGTTGACGCATTAATTCGTGAGGAACGAACCCCCGGTGGTTCAGACATTATTGAGGGTAAGCCCCGAAAACGAAAAGGCAGAACAGATTATCTCCTTTGCATTCCAGTTATTGAGGGGAAACCGCCATTGGCTGTTACGGTACTTGAAGCGAAAGCAGAGGATAAATTGCCTTCGCTGGGAATTCAACAGGCGAAAGATTATATGAAAAAATTTAACGTTCCATTTGTCTTTACAACGAATGGCAACCTTTATGCCGAATATGCAGACGATACCAAACTTATCCGTGATACGTTGCCGTTACATGCTTTTCCGAATCCCGAAGAACTCAAAAATAGGTATGAGAATATCAAGAAGATTCAACTTGAATCCGAGATAGCAAAGTCATTGTTTATGCCGTATAAAGGCGGAGAAGCTGTGCGCTACTACTTTCAGGATGCTGCCATTCGTGCGACCTTAGAGAAGATAATAAACGGGGATAAAAAAGTGTTGTTATCGTTAGCCACGGGAACAGGGAAGACAATTATTGCCGTGCAACTGCTTCATAAGCTGGCACAAGCAGGAAAGTTAAGACGAGCCTTATTCGTCTGTGATCGCGATGAACTGCGCACGCAGGGTAACAACAAGCTGCACGCAGTTTTCGGCGACAATGTACAGATCGTTACCACCGAGGATCCGCAGAGAAATGCCAGAATTCTTGTTGCCTCATACCAAACACTTAACGTTACTGATGAGGACGACAAACCAACATTCTGGAAAGATAATTATCCTAAAAACTATTTCAGCCACATTATCATTGATGAATGCCATCGAAGTGCCTGGGGTAAGTGGAGTGTTATTCTTACCGATAATCCCGATGCTGTTCATATCGGTCTTACTGCCACTCCGCGGATTGTTGTAGGGGGTAAGAAAGATGCCGACGCCCGGAAGAAAGATGAAGAAATCACCGCGCACAATCTCGAGTATTTCGGCGAGCCCGTGTATGAGTATTCTATGGGCGCGGGACAAGAGGACGGCTATCTTGCGGCTTGTGAGGTCATTCGCAGAGTTGTTGATCTGGACAAAAGAGAAATTACCAGGGAGGACATAGAAAAACGCTCAGCTATTGACCCTTTTACAGGCAAAAAGGTCAGACCAGAGGATATTGAGGAAGAATATAAAGCCAAAGATTATGAAGTGAAGCTGATGCTGGACGACCGCGTAAATGCAATGTGCGAGGATTTGTTCCAAAATTTACTGGAAACTGGTGGACCGCATCAAAAAACTATCATTTTCTGTGCCCGCGATCATCATGCAAATCAGGTTATGATTGCCTTGAATAACATCTACGAAAAATGGTGCCAGGAGAATAAACGCACACCCAAAGAATGGTATGCTTTCCAGTGCACGGGCAATCCTGATTTGCGACCATCAGCCGACAAGTTGATTCCTGATTTCCGTGGTTCCAAGAATTCACACTTTATTGCTACTACAGTTGATTTACTCTCTACCGGCGTGGATATACCCAATCTGAATAACGTGGTGTTTTTCCGCTATTTAGAATCGCCAATAAGCTTTTATCAGATGGTAGGTCGTGGTACACGTACCGGCGAGCCACGCGGCTCAAAGCCTATGTTCCGTGTCTACGATTACACAAACGTTACTCGACTTTTCGGTGAGGAATTCATTAGCCGTGCCAAACCTTCTAAACCAGAAGAGCCTGTGGAAGGTGCTGAAAGTCCCAAAGAGAAATATGGTGAAGAGCATCCGAAACGGAAGATTATCCGTGTGGGTGAACAGCAGTTTATCGTGCAGATTGAAGGAGAAGGCTGCTCAGTTCTATGCGAAGAAGAGGGTAAGGATGTGCTAGTGCCGGTTGAAGAATACAAGCAGCGGTTAGCAGAGAAACTGGTGGACGAAGTGCCAAGCGTTGAAGACCTGCGCAGGACATGGGTTGCACCGCAAGATCGTCAAAAACTTCTTGTAAATCTGCCGGGCGGTGAAGGCGCAGTGCGCCTGATAAGGGAGCTGGAAGACGAGCAGGAATGCGACCTCTATGATGTTCTGGCAGAATTGGGCTACGG
>JAENXH010000137.1 GCA_016649585.1 Methanosarcinales archaeon | reverse complement strand
ACTAGGGCACTAAACCTGAACCACGCCAAAGTTTCCACAATGGGTAAAAGATAGTAGCTCTAAAACATTTTTAGAGCTTATTCCTTAGAGATACAACCGCGGATACTGCACATAGCGGCTCTTGTATATTGATAGTTGCGGGCGGCGCTTTCAATCAACTTCGCGATGAAAAAGATGGCGAAGATAGGGTTTTTTACTGGTATTGCCCAGTTGAGATAAGAAAAGAGAATCCTTTCCTCTCCTTACCTAACTCAAGCTCTGGCACGTACACCTACCAGACATACATACCCTATCCTCAAAATGCTTTTCTGGTGCCTAATTTATTGCAGAATCGCTTGTTTTTCTTCTGGTATCCCTTTATTTATTTGCTCTTTGGTATATGCGCTAAAAGCTCCTCAATTCGCTTTGATACGTCGCCCAGAACTTTCTTTTCCTCATCGCTCAGATGAGGGGATACCTGCAAGCCTTTCAGGATACCTATGGCTTCAATAGTTTTGTTTATCTGCTCTGACATCTTTTCTACCGAGAGCCCTTTCTTCTCTCTTTTCTTTGCTCTCTTATGTTTCGCCCGCACATGATGAGCCAACAATAAAGGCTTCCCAAATGCCTCGCCACAATACTTGCACTTATATTCCTTCTTCACTTCACTCTGTTTTTCTTCCATGTTCCTAATCTTTCATCTTCATTATATAAATACATTTAACAAAATGCGAGTAATAGAGAAAAATAGCTCACCTCTTTTACTGCTAAAGATGGATTAGAACTATAGGAATTTTATCGTTCGGAGTCTATGCGCCTTACCGAAGTAGTGGTTGAGAAGACAATGAAACGCTATTATCACAAATCTTCAGAAGGAAGTTGGTTATTCTTGGAGGAGGAAGGGCTCATAGAAACTGAAATGGAATGGTGAATGAGGGAGGTATCAAGAGTTAAAGCGATTATTATATCCAAGGCAAAGACGTAGCATAAGGAACACAGAGGTATGATACGTATATAGCGGGTTTTGAGATGCGTTTACTTATAGTCTTTTTCTGATGCTATTATTTCTTCGGGTCTTCGTTTGAATCCGATTGAACGATTTAGGCCGTGCGAATGCAGAAGGCAATTTGGGCGAGAGGATAGGAGGGGTATGCATAGTGACCCCAGGGTGCGCGTATTTGCCCGGTATAGCGGCGCCCTCAACGCAGATGGTGCGATAACACAGGGCTGCCCCCTCCGCACTACAAGCAACGATGCCAATGTGTTTAGCCATATCATTCTCCTTTTCTAAGTCTATCAACCCTCTTTCAGAACCTCTTTTACTTTCTCAGCTACTATTTTATTTATCACATTTCCATCCACTTTTCCCCGCAATTCATTCATCACAACACCCATCAACGGTCCCACTGCTCGTGCACCCTTCTCCTGTATAAACTCCTTCTTTGCGTTCACTATAGCCTCTATGAGCTTCTCTACCTCCACCATATTTACGCTCAGCCCGATCTCTTCTATTGCTTTAGCCACATCCATCTCAGGCTTGTTCGCCAGGAATTTCAAAATATCCGGTACTGCCTCCTTACCAAACGCATTCGCGGAGAGGTGCCCGAATATATCCGTGAAATGTTGATCTTCCAACGTTTCCACAGCTATACCTTCTTGCATCAACTCAGCCACCATATCCGTAAGTGTCCTGACCACCAGCGTTGCGGATGCATCTCCGTATAATCCCATTATGCGTTCGAAAAGTGAGAAATTAATGTTTCGAGCGATTTTATCCGCGAGTTCATCATTTAAATCGAACCTTTCCTTATATCGTGCCTTTCGGTGCGCAAACGTCTCAGGGAGATTGTTTTTTATACTGTGCAATATCTGCTCATCTATATCTACTGGTGGCACATCGGTTTCCGGATACATCCGTGCAGCACCAGGTAGCGGTCGCATATACGCGCTGCTACCGTTGGGCAACGCTCTTCTTGTTTCTTTTGGTATCTCTTGCATCGCGTTCTCAGCCCTTCTCAGAACTGCTTCCAATGCTTTTTCCGCACGCGCTCGTTCCGCAGCAACGATCACCACACAATCATTATCAGTAGCGTCAAGGACTCGCTTCAACTGCTCTACCTCATCCTCAGTAATGCCATACGCAGGGAGCTCATCGGTGTGCATCAAACCCGCGCCATACATAGCTGCGAAATCCGCTAATTCGCTGCCAAATCGTCTTTCAGGTTGGATTTCAGTACCGAGAATACCAGAAAAACCATGCAGGCAAACTCCAAACACGTTTCCCCCTGCTTTTTGTATTACCCGTGAAGTAGTAGCCTCAAATATACCTGATAAATCTTTAATAGGCTGTTCTACTCGCGCTCCTCGTTTATTCAACTCCTCTTTCAGCGCTATAAGTCTTAACTGCCGAGTAATTTCATTCCTCACGATGTCTCCGATCAGCCTCAAGTTCTGAACGCCCTTGATCTCCACGCGAGCGCCTGCTGCTATAGAAACGTTTATGTCCTGCCTGATGGTCCCTAATCCGCGTTTCACCTTACCTGTGGAGCGTAATATCATACCGAGCTGCTCAGCTACGTTCACTGCCTGCTCTGGCGTTTTTATATCCGGCGCAGTGCATATTTCTACAAGCGGTATGCCCAGCCGATCTAAGGAATAAACAACGGCACTGCCTTCTTTTTTTAGCTCTATCTTCTGTGCCGCATCTTCCTCAAGGCAAAGCGAATCTACCCTCACTGTACCCTCTTCCGTCGAGAGCAAGCCATCTGTCGCAACTAACGCGGTCCTCTGGAATCCGCAGGTGTTCGACCCGTCTATAACAATTTTCCGCATGATGTGAATCCCATCCACGGGATTCATGTTCAGAAGTAGCGCTACTTCCAGGGAGACATCAACAGCTCCCCGGTTCAATTCACGCGGCGGCTCTTCGTCATTTTCCACCAGACACGTGCTGTCGTAGCCTTTATACATGAACGTCCTGCTGTATTTTGCCTCTTCACGAGCAGCTCTGTCAACTTCGCCCATTTCGCTCTTTGACGCTCTAAGATACCGTTTTAAGGAGAATGTTGATTCTTTTTTCTCCCTCAATGTCGTAGGGCATTTGCAGAATAGTTTTGTTCTCGTGTCCAACTGCTGGTGTATTTCCAGGCCTGCTTTCAGTCCTATTTCAGAATGGTCTATTTCCTCATCCATTGCTCGCTCTTATTGCGCCGTGATAAAGCATGTAAATAAACTAAACAATAAACTAACTGTCTAATCAATAAGTATACAAAGATTGATAACTAAGTTATTAAGGCATTCACCATACATCCGCTAGCTAACGCGACTTCGTGGCGGTACCCACCTTATAATGACCGAGAAAAAGGACAATCTGAAGAGAGAGAAGTGGAGTAAATTTTGCCCGAAATGCGGTAAACAGACAGATGAATTCTTCGAGTCCATGTGTAAAGACTGCTTCAAGCAGGGGATAACGTTACTTGTGCCTGAGCGTCTGGTAAGTGTGAGTGTCTGCCCACATTGCGGTGGTTTTTTCAAAGGTAAGGAGCGGACGAGCATCGAGCCTGCGGTTGAGACTGCGGTGCGGAAGGCAATACGGAAGAAGTACGGGCCTGAGACACCCGTTGAAATAGCAGGATTACGAGTCGAGCTCGCGGAGAATAAACGCAGTGCACACGTGTCTATAACGGTGAAAGCGGAGATAAGCGGTGTGGAAATAGAAGAGACTGGTGAATTCACCGCTGCGCTGAAACGAGCGATCTGCGAACGGTGCAGCAGGATCGCAGGTGGCTATTATGCCGCAATCGTGCAGATACGAGCAGAGGTCAGGATTCCAACAGATGAGGAACTTGCTTTAGCAGAGAACATTGCACATGCGTCCTTAGGCGAATCGGATTTCGTGTCGAAAGAGCAGATGCTGAAAGAGGGCCTAGACATTTATGTTAGTAGTGCGGAATACGGCCGGAGGATCTCGAGGACGCGAGCCTGGTCGAGGGCAGCGCCAACGGGAGGACGCTTCCGGCGGTGATCGACATCCGCGAGGACATGGGCTCGGAGGTGTACGTCCATTTCGGCTCGGGCGGGCGGCCCGTGC
>JAENXH010000136.1 GCA_016649585.1 Methanosarcinales archaeon | reverse complement strand
TACTTTAGGTGATGCAGTATGGAAGCTGGTAGTGACTCATCTACTGACGCCAAATTGTGAAACTAAAGGAACTTTAACGACAAAGAGAATAGAACTTGAAAAGCACTCAGCACAAGTAAAAATTGCTCAAAATCTCGGAATAGAACAATTTATTAAAATGAGTAATGGCGAGAGAAAAGATAAAAATAAGGAAAAAATCCTTGAAGCGACTATTGAGGCTTTGGCTGGTGCAATTTTTCTGGATACAGGAAAATACGAAGATACGAAAGAGGTTATTAGTAAGTGGTTTAACTTCGCTTGATCACTACCACCCTCAATAGCAGACCTTCATACAACACACTCCAATTTCACTCACCCACAACACCCCCGTTAAGGTGATAGTGAACAATACGACCGTGTAAAAACTTAGGGGAGGTGACGAATCCATAAGCATTGAATCAGTAAGGGGATATACCAACGTTATCTTAATAAGCATCGTGACAGAATAGCTTGAATAAGGTGCTGTAAGATGGAAGAACCAAAAACTTACGAGAATTTCCCTGTACGAATAGCTCTTTTATCTAATCTCGTTGCAGTAGCGATCTACGCACTCGGCGCTTATATCCTTGCGGGATTTGGTATCGTATTCGCTATACTCTACCTGCTTTATTGTCTCTGGATTGAACTGGGCGTAATGAGACGAAGTTGTGTCGACTGTTATTATTATGGTAAAGTCTGCGGATTGGGTAAGGGTAAGTTATGCGCGTTGCTCTTCAAAAGGGGCGATCCGCAAAGATTCGTTGAGAAGGAAATCTCGCCCTCTAAACTACTGCCAGATTTTATGGTCGCTATATTCCCCATCGTCGGAGCGATTATACTCTTAGCACGAGATTTTAGCTGGCTTCTTGTAGCACTGCTGGCAATTTTCGTCATTCTCTTCTTCGGCGGTACTGCGATCATAAGAGGCTCTTTCGCCTGTAAATATTGCAAACAACGAGAAATCGGGTGCCCTGCCGAGCAGATATTCAGTAAGGAAAAGATGCAGGACAAATAACCATAAACTGTCTTGTGATCAAACCTTCACAATTTCTGCTTCTATCTTATCCCTTATGTTTAAGACGCCGTAGGTCTTGTATCTCGCCGGGAAAGCTCCGGTTGCACTACCCGGGTTGAGATAAATAGTGCGGCCTTCGCTCTCATTCGCCGGTTTATGCGTGTGCCCGTAGATGATCAGATCTGGATCTTCGCCTAACTTCGATTTTACCCTGCTCTTTAAGCCTATGGGGCTCCCGCCTTCTGAAGGGTGTGTAATGCCAATTCTAAAGCCCATGAGTTCAAAAATCGCCTTAGCTGGTAGTTCACTCTTTATCTCGTTCGGATCCATATTACCGTGAACGCCCTTAAAATTACCCAAATCTCTCAATTGGTCGAGAAACATTTTACTTGTATAGTCCCCGACATGAACGATTAAATCTGCCTTCGTTATGTCTTCCAGAATCCTCTCGGGCAAATCCGCCAGATCCTTTGCATGCGTATCCGAGAGCACCACTACCTTCATCATTTCTGTTTCTTATTCAAACTTTCTTCGATTTTAATGTTAGTTGCTGTTTCTTAAGCGTTTATACCACGCGTACAAATCAGCCGTCAATAACGATTTTCATGACGGCTCGAGTTAGTAAAGAGAAACTATTTATCGCAAGAACGTGCTAAAACTTAATGGTGGGTAACGATGTCACAAGAAGGGGAAGAAGAAGAAAACGATCATTTGCTTTTCGGCGGCGTGGACGTCGTTGAACTGGCGGAGCGGTACGGAACGCCGCTTTACATCACCGATGAGAACAAGATAAGAGATAATTTCAGGAGCTATAAAAAAGCGTTTGAAACGGTGGATAATGATATTTATTTCGCGGTAAAAGCGAACGGCAATCTTGCGATATTACGAATCCTGGCGCAAGAAGGCGCAGGTGCTGACGTGTTTTCCGGTGGTGAACTCCAGCTCGTGAAGTTAGCAGGAATACCTTTGGATAAGGTTTTGTTCAACGGCAACTCGAAGAGCGAAGAGGAGCTGAGAGCCGCGGTAGAATCGCAGGTGAAGGTATCTGTGGATTCGCGTGAAGAATTGCAAACCTTATCAGCAGTCGCAGTGAAAATGGACGAGGAAGCGGAAATAGCTATGCGAGTGAACCCTGACGTCTCGCCAAAGGTAAATCCAAAGATCGCTACCGGGCTGCGTACATCACAATTCGGGATTCCCTATAATGAGATTATAGCAGCATATGAGGAGGCAGCAAAGCTGCCAAATATCGTCATTAAAGGCATACATTGTCATATCGGGTCGCAAATACTGGATATAAGCGTCTTCAAAGAAGCGACCGAGAAGATGATGCAGCTCGTTGAAGGCTTGTACGAGCGAGGGATCGAACTCGAATTCGTGGACCTCGGTGGTGGACTTGGCATATCCTACCAGAAAGAGAAGGAGGTAGCACCGACGCCAAAAGACCTTGCGGATATGATACTACCAACCTTTGAAGCAAAGATGGAATCGTTAGGCAGCAATCTAAAATTAATCTTGGAGCCGGGCAGGTCTATCGTTGGCCCTGCCTCAATACTGCTGAGCAGGGTTAACACCGTGAAGCAGGCGTATAAAAATTTCGTGGCGATAGATGCGGGCTTCAACCTCTTCTTGCGGCCAGTGATGTACGATGCGTATCATGAAGTCGTAGTCGCGAACAAGTTAAACGAGCAAGCTTCGGTGTTATCTACTGTGGCCGGCCAGGTATGCGAGTCAGGAGACATCATCGCGAAGGATCGGATGCTACCCCCCGTGAAGAGAGGGGATTTCGTTGCGATATTAGATGCTGGTGCGTATGGGTTCTCAATGAGTTCGCAGTACAATGTACGTCCACGATGTGCGGAAGTATTAGTTCACGATGGTGCGGTGGATTTGATAAGGACTAAAGAAAGCGTTGAAGATGTGATAAGAACTCAGGTGGTTCCAGAGCGGTTGCGGTGATAGATATACCCCTTTTAAAAACACGTAAAAATCAATGGATACTTGTGTTAATCGCTTATTTGTTTCTCTTCATACATTTAGAGGCAGTAATTTCATATAACGGTTATTATCCTCCAATATCTAAGCGATAATAACTCCCCAGACAGTGAACTTTTTCAATGTTTTTATATGCCATACTTACAGCTTCTTGCTTATTTTTAGCAAGCGATGCCACTTCCGCAATTCGATGACCGCAGGTATATATTCCATTGTCTGTTTTATCTACTTCATTCCACCACAAATCGCAATCCAAAGTGGCAGTAAGTGAAACAGGTAATTTGGGTGGTTTTACTGACAAGGGATATGGATACCCATAACCTGCAAGTGTAAGTGAACAACCCCATTTTTTGGGGTAATCCCACGATGGCTTAATTTCTCCGCCAGTTGCAACAGCAATGATAACCTCCGCGGGATTTTTAAGCATTTGCAAAATGAATGCATTGATCGTTACACCGATTCGTACATTGTATTCAATTACATGCCATCTTTTGCTTTTTTTAATCGCGCTTACAGATAGTATTCCGCAAAAATTGGTTTTTTCTAGCCACGGCTGAAGCGGCAATATGAATTCGCGCATCAAGCCATATTTATCAGTTAGATCTTGTTCCACCAGACTGCCCAGTGGTGCGCCAGCAATAGGGCCCATATTTCCTGTAAATGCGCGTTTATATTCCCAGTGCGTCATAATGCTTTGAATATTCCCATTGCTAACAAAAGCAAAATGGGCAATCTCTTCTGTACCCAGGTATTCTTGCAAAAATACTCCTTCCGAAAAATCAACCCAATTCAACCACTCATGAGTATCCTCCACTGATTTACAAACAATGGCCTGAATCGGACTTTTAGGAGAGCAAATGGGATTTTTGATTACATATGGTCGCGGATCATTCTTAAGAATTTCTAAAGCATCCAATTTATTTTTTGCTAAATAAGTACGAGGATAAGCAATGTTAAATTCTTCGCATAACGCACGGGC
Source organism: Methanosarcinales archaeon (assembly GCA_016649585.1). Classification (GTDB taxonomy): domain Archaea; phylum Halobacteriota; class Syntropharchaeia; order Alkanophagales; family Methanospirareceae; genus JACGMN01. The sequence continues at coordinate 191 of JAENXH010000136.1, read as the reverse complement.
AAAATCACGATCACGTTCAATTTTTATCGCTTCTCCAAAAGGGGAAAAAATAGGTGTTTTTAGCTCTGTCACCCACGGTTCATTATGCCAATCAATGGACATGGGAATTATTGCATCTGGTTTCCATTTTCGAATAATGGGCATAGGTGAAGGATAATCTCTTTGTATCCAAGTTTTTCCAACTAAAGAAG
>JAENXH010000135.1 GCA_016649585.1 Methanosarcinales archaeon | reverse complement strand
GGGTCAAGCAAACGACATTTATCTTCTTCACAACAACCCAAGATGCTACAATGTATTTTCATTCTTCTTTACCTCCACACTTCTTTTCGATTTCATCTAATAGGTTTTGACTGAGTTCTTGAACCGTCTTGAAATCTGATACAGTATCTTTGCATAATGCGTGTATTGTATCAACTCTCTGGTCTATCGTATCTATTAGCTCTAATATCTCATTAAATAGTTTTTCACTCATAGCTTTTTTCCTCCTTTTGTTCACACTTTCTTTCTTTTTCTTCCAAGCAATCCAAAAATATCTTAGTTGCTTTCTCAATCTTTAGATTAATTGGTAATTCTTCATGAGTTATGTTTGGTTCGTGATATTTCACGCACAAACACGAAGGAATATCGAGATTGCAGCGTTTACACCATAAGAACATTTTGTATTCGCTGAAATGAAGATCGACTTCATCGGATGCACCACAAACAGGACACGCAAAACCCAATTCATGTGGTAAAAATAATGGCTGACCATGAGGTCTCACGCCACATAGCTCCTTGGCTCGTTCGTCCTTTGAGAACTCACTCACACCATAATGTTTCTTCATTCTTTCCTGATATTTCTCTACTTGCTCTTCACTCATAGCTTTTATCCTCCTTTTCCTCAGACTTTCTTTCTTTTTCTCTTTGTCTCTTATATTGTGCTTTGTACTCCGCTATTTCTTCAGTACTTTCATAATATTTTTCGTCAGCGTCCATAGTTTACTTCCTCCTTTTGTTCACAGTTTTTTAAGGTCTTTCTTCCTCACCGTATGTTTTTGATGCAATCTTTGCTGCACTACATGCTAATTCAAGAACTTTGAGTTTACTTCTAAGCCTGCTGCCAGGAAAACTCCCACTTCTCATATTAAATTCAGCTAATTGCATCAATGCCGGATACAGAATAGCAACCACATCTGAATCAAGTGCATTTACTCCTGCTAATATACTCTTTACTGCCTTTCTTTTATCTATCTCTTCTTCACTCATCTCTTTTATCCTCTCTTAGGTCACGCTTCTTTACTTCCAACTTCCAGGAGGTTGCAATTTTCCAAGGTATTCTGGATCGTTTAACATCTGGTCATCCACCTTCCTCCAGTCCTCATCCGACATTTCATGGTGCCAAGAGTTCCACCACCGATACCACCGCATATATTCTTCTGTCGCTCCTTTATCGGTTCGTGGTGTGGAAACGCCGAAGCGTGTTGTTTGGTCTACGGCAGCGTCTATTCTCTGTTGTAACTCTTGTTCTGACTTGTGATCTATCGGGATACGTCCATCCGCAGAATCGTGGCGTAACCTCCATAGAATGCCACCAAAACTCTCAATTATAAAATAGAGAGTTGCCTCCGAGCAGGTTCCAATATCTTTTTCTTTCTTTTCCAACATTTTATCCTCCTTTTTCTCCACACATAATTAACGTTCTCCAGCTCCCACCTCAACTTCTTTAAGCTGTTCATCTACTTCTCTAAGCTTTTTCCGTGCAGCTTTTGTTAGATCTACCAATACCTGTCTTAGTAGCCCGAACTTGCTGTCGGAAGGGTTGTTTGCGAAGTCGTGTAGGAATGCCATTGTAAAGTCTTCGCCGAACTCTTCGTAGAGAACATCTATGGCCTTTCCACAACACTCGTCTATGCATTGTAGCCCAAGAACTTGGTTGATACGGTAGCTCGCATCGTCTTCGTCGAGCTCTTCAAGAGTGGTTCCACATACTTCACAGGTTAGCCCTCGTGTGGTGCCCATCTTCATATTGCACCATCCTCGTTCACTTGGTCCAGCAGGTTTTTGGAATATTCTTCTTTCACTCATCTTTCCTCTTCAGCACCTCCACCCTTTCTATATCTTGATAACCGACAACAACCGTGATCCCACAGTGAGCAGTTTTCACAGAATCGACCCCAACCGCGAATCCATTCAAAAAAACGCTCACATTGATTTGCCCTCTCATAATTTTTAGATTGCCCTATTAGCGCCCTTACCTCATCCATTTCTTTACTCATTACCCTTCACCTTCCGCACCACAAATTAATACCTCGCGGCATTCTTCGCATAAATTTTCATCGCTCTCTCTTGGTAGATATGGAAGACCGCAACGTACACAATACTCGTCAGGCTCCTCATCTTCTTCAGGTGGATGATCCTTCCATTCCTCATTCCAATCTTCTCGTCTCATCATCTTCACACTTTCTTATGATTCCTCTACCTTCTCTTTGTAGAATAATGCATCAGGATGTATGCAGATCCCTTCATCATTACAATTTCGGCAGTTCGTGCATTCTCTATGCAAGCCATCACTAAATGCTAAATACAACTTGCATTCTTCGGCATAATATGTTTCCGGCGGATTAAGTTCTATTTCTCTACTCATGGGTTTTCTCCTCCTTTTGGCGCACAGTTATTTAACTTTTCTCCTCTCAGTCATCAACCATAACAGTCTTAATAAAATGTATAAAATGCAGATCATCTGCCCACGAATCTAAATCGTATGTGTTGTCTACTATTGTGCCTACAGTACACGAAAACTCGTCCTTATGATCGTCCACAAGCTCAACAAATTCTCCGTCATATGCAATCAGATTCCCATAACAATTATGGAAAAGCACTTTTGCCTTCTTGCATCTTTTAAACGCTTTTTCTAAATCACGTACAGCAGATTTCTGCTTTTTAGTTAGTTCCCATCTTTCTTTTTCACAGCAACCCGGGGTGTTACAATGTGTTTTCATTCTTCTTTACCTCCACCCTTCTTTACGATTGTAATTACTTCGTATGGAGAGTGTCTTAGAGCACGATTTATTAGAATTTTAAGCGATGACCGTGCGACTTGCTCCGAGTGATCCGGTTCTAATGATGTATCAATTATTACCTCAAATGATATTCTCTCTTCACTCATCCCATCCTCAAACCCGATTATGCCTTTTCTTTTTGTATTCATTGCTTTTCGCTTTCACCTCTCTCAGACTTTCTTAACGTATTTTTGGCATCTTCGCAGCTCAGAAATCTACATCGTTCATAAAATTCATCATCACGATTGCTCGGTATAGGTTCAAATTCCCATTCACCTCTTATATTCAGAACTCTCCGCGATCCATCAAGTCTGACAGAGAATCGTTCACCTTCATAAAACGGACTGCTATGACGCTCTATCGTAACTCCACCAAGAGTATGAGTATCTAAGTCGCTTCTTTTCTCCCAACGGGTCGAAACCCATTCTTCTTCTTCACTCATGGCTTTCTCCATCCTTCTTATAATGCTACCCCATGTTCGATTGCTTCAAAGCACAAATCTATTGAGTCCCCAAGCGAAAGCGAGTTAATTATTTCCTGCTCTCTTTTTTTCAAACGAATAAACTCGTCAAACAGTGTTTTCCTCTCTTCAGTCATGGCTTTTCTCCTCCTTTTCCTCATACTTCTTTAAGGTCTCTACTTCGCATTTACTCTTTATCTCGTCTGGGCAAATATTACACGGTTTATCATATTCATGTCTTAATTTTTTCAATTTCTCAAATAAATCCCTATCCACACGCACCACATCTTCTCCATGCCACGCAGGAACCCACAAAGGGGGCTCACCCTTATCTCGTGGAGCTACTATTAATTGTGGGTCAAGCAAACGACATTTATCTTCTTCACAACAACCCAAGATGCTACAATGTATTTTCATTCTTCTTTACCTCCATACTCTCTTCCCCCTATCCAAATCCCCCAATCACATAACCGGTGCTGTCTTGGATCACAAACCACTGAAGTCGCAAATATTAAAGCTTCGTATATGTCCAATAATGTTCCACTCCTAACAGGTTTTCCACTTCGCGATTCGATTAAAGCCATTTTATCTTTTATCCTCCGCAGTTTTCTTTTCGTCTTCCTCCTTCAAAATGACGATCATCGCTTTCCTCCCCGCATATTTCTTCAGCCCCCAAATTCTTCCGTCTTCCGTAATCGCTTTCGCCACCACTTCTTCGCCTTCTTCTGTCGTTATCTTCACCATGTTATAACCATATTAGTGGTGTCCCTTTAAAAGCTTTTCGGTTTTGATGTGATTGTTATCTGTCCGGATAACATAATGTGCCTTTTCTCAACACCATTCTGGACTCAAGAGTGACCACACCATTTACATGCATGACCATTCTTGTTTCTTCTATCTTATCCATCCCAGAAACTACCAATTCTTTTTTTCTTGCCTCTAAGAAGTC
>JAENXH010000134.1 GCA_016649585.1 Methanosarcinales archaeon | reverse complement strand
ATGGAGACCGATATACCGCTAAGGGATGTAATGGTACGGGAGGTAGTGAAAGGGGATATAGATTTAACCGTGCTGGAAGCAGCGAAGCTGATGAGGCGATATAAGGTGGATAGTATCGTAGTGCTTGATCACGGAGATCCCGTGGGAATAGTTACAGAAGGCGATATAATCAGCGGGCTGGTGAGTAAGGACATAAAGCCGAGCACGGTGAAACTAAAGGCCATAATGACTGCGCCCTTAGTAACCGCATCTCCTAATGACCGCCTATCAGATATAGCGAAGAAAATGACGAAGGGACGAATACGAAAGGTACCGGTAATTGACGACGGCAAGTTGGTAGGGATAGTTGCAGATATAGATATACTATCAGTGTCGTCAGAGATGACCTCGATACTGGCAGAGTTAGTAGAGATGAAGGCGGAAAGAGAAACATTGGGGATAGAGGGCGAAAGTGTCGGTCAGGGTATATGCGAAAAATGCGGTAGCTTCTCACATTACCTGGCACTGAAAGGCGGGCTTATGGTATGCGAGAGTTGTAAAGAAGAGTTGGAACTGGAGACGGGGGAGTAATCTAATCCCGAATTCCTACTGACGACACAGAGAACACGGCCTCAGCTTCTGGTAGGTTGGGTGAATCAACTAATCGTGCTATTCTCTTCTCCCCTTTTGACTTACGCAGGTATAACCTAAACGTAGCGGTGTGTCCCACTATATGACCGCCTATAGGCCGCGTAGGATCGCCGAAGAAGGCATCTGGTCTCACCATCACCTGGTTCGTTATCATTATCACCGCATTATTAAGGTCGCCAAACCGCAGAGCGTCGTGCAGATGCTTATTTATCTTCTGCTGCCGGTCAGCTAACGTGCCTCTTCCTACATATTCACTTCTGAAATGAGCAGTCGCCGAGTCTATTATCAGTAACCGCACGGGCTTTTCCGTCTCTTTCAACTCCTCTGCAAGCTTTTCAGCTTTATCTACCAGCAATATCTGATGATTTGAATTGTATGCACGTGCGATGTGTATATTTTTTAGAACCCCTTCGTAATCAAGCTCAGCACCTTCTGCCATATCCTTTATCCTCTCCGGTCGAAAGGTGTTCTCAGTATCTATTATCACAACAGAACCGTTTAATCCGCCCTTCTCCACTGGTAACTGCACGTTTACTGCGAGTTGATGTGCTATTTGTGTCTTACCACTGCCGAATTCACCGTAAAACTCGGTTAATGATCGCGTCTCGATACCTCCGCCTAATAACGCATCTAACGATGGAGACCCAGAAGTTAGCTTTCCGACCTCCTTCCGTCGTTCCAATATCTTATCACCGGTTTCAAACCCGCCAATGTCCGCGGCGTCCCGCGCAGAATTTATTATCTTCGCTGCTGTTGCTTCCCCGATCTCAGCGGCTGCTACCAACTCGGCAGGAGACGCTACTGCTATTGCCTCTAACGAATTAAAACCGCCTTCACGTAATTTCTCTGCGATTGCAGGTCCAACACCAGGTAGCTCCTCTAAGTCCACTTTCTCGCTTCACCTCTTAGCGTATAGGTAGATAAATAATTATACGTCTGTTAGTTTAACACTTATTTTAATATTTAAATCTTTCGCATCTTCAGAATACAAACACCAGTGCTACGACGACCGAGCCGAATTTACCTTTTTCCACCTCTACCGATTCCACTAACAATTCCTTTTTAAGTATTTTTTTATCGCGAATCTCAGCCATTTTATATAACTTCTCATGCACCTTCTCCGCCAGGTAGTCTCGTGAACAATGCCCGTGGTGCTCGCAGACGATGCCAAACTCGCTTTGCTCTTCGCCTATCCAGCCATAGCCTATACCAGCGCCAATGACCTCACCCGATTTACCCTCTGCTCTTGACATCACACAGAAGGTTATGTTCCCAGGTGTTATCCTCACGCTACTTCGTTCCGTTTCCACCGCGTTCGCAGGCAGTATAGATGACACCCCGACTAAATTGCATTCGCCTATGCCAGCACCCCGTAAAGCGAGGTCAAACGCATTCGCTTGCTCTGGGTCCATGCCCACGCCGGAAGTAACGAAAAACGCCTTTGGTACCATGTGTGCGTTCATATATATCTCCTCTTTATCTTTATCCCCTCTCTTACTTATTTATACAAATTTTCCACTTCTTTTAATGTTGGGAATACGTTTCCTCGTCTTTTGGTGCTTATATATGCTGCAGCGCAGGCATTAGCAAATCTCAGGCATTCCTTTGCTTCTTTACCCTCCAAAAGCGCATATATAAACCCTGCATTGAACACATCCCCTACACCTGTCGGGCTTATTGGCTTCACGTTAAACGCTGGACAGCGTATCTCGAACTCGTTGGTTATCCATGAGGAACCAAGTGCACCTCTATGAACAATCACGTTTTCGCATCCGTTATCTAATAAATCGTACGCGCCTTCCTTATCATTCTTTTCACTCAGTCCGTTTATTTCCGCTTCGTTAACAAAAAGAAAGTCAGTATAAGGAAGGAGGTCAAAAACGGTTTGTCGTGCACGAGCCGTCCATCCGAGATAAGCGCTCCATCCTATATCTACGCCGGTATAAACACCTCTGGATTTAGCAAACTCGAGTATTTTCTTGTTTGCGGGAAAGAGCCCTTCGGTGTTCCAGTGACCAGCACGCATCACGAAACGCGCTTTCCTTAGTAGCTCGAAGTTCACATCTTCTTCCGCGAGGTCTAAATTTGCGCCCCGGTCGGACAGCATTGATCTGCTCCCATCGTCAAAGGCTATGCTAACCGTTATACCCGGGTGCTGAAGCTCTTCTTTTTCTGTCATCTTCGCGAAGCAGGTGACACCTACTTTTTGTAATTCGGATAGCACCCAATGCGAAAGCACGTCATTTCCGGTCTTGCAGATAAGGGCAGTTTTTAAGCCAAGGGAAGCGCATGCAGCAGCGCAGTTCCCAGCCTGTCCCCCTACCTTAAGCATAAATTCACAGCCTATCTGCTTGTCGCGCTCTGGATAATCCTCGATTGGCATCGTGGCTATGTCACAGAACACATCGCCTATAACTACTGCGTCGTATATTTGTGCATTTTGCTTTGCGGTCATAGATAGAGTCGCTCTTCCAAAGTTATTTATATCAATTCAGTATGATATGAACATATAGAAATAGAATACACGATGGGGTTTATAAAAATAAGGGGGTGAGAACTAAAAGTGGACCAAATACCAGGACCGAAATTTGTGGTTAAGAAACATCCGGATTTTAAACGATTTTTTTCATCCGGCGTTTTCGGTGGACATACCCCGTACGAATTCAAGATGATAGTGTATCAGGAGGGTTACGAGGACGTCACTGAAGGTACGGTAACCGGAAAAGAACCACCAGTTATACTGAGAGAGCTGCAAGCGGAGATAACAATGTCGCCCGAACAGGCGAAAGCGCTTCTGAGTTGGTTAGATCGGCATATAAAAGCATACGAGGAACAATTTGGTAAGATTCCTGCTCCACCGATAAAGGAGGAGCCGAAAAGACCACCTGAAGGTATGTACGGCTGAGTTAATTTTAATCTCTGTTCGGTTTCAATCCCTTTAGGACTGCACACCTCCCACTTTTCTTTTAGCACAGGTTTTCTGCGAAGCAAATTTTCCGTAAAGGCTTTTGCGAAGCAAAAGGGTTTTTTTGCTAAAAGAAAAAGTGTTTTGGCAATCTCTTATGCGTGAATCCCTTCGCATCCGCGCCTACATGGGACGCTACTGTGTGCCCTTTACCGACCAAGAGATATTTATAGATAACCAATCCTTCCAATCCAACAGGACCCCGTGCGTGCACCTTATACGTGCTTATACCTACTTCTGCGCCTTTGCCGTATCTAAAACCATCGCTGAACCGTGTTGATGCGTTATGCATTACTGAGGAGGAATCAACAAACTGCATGAACTTAAGCGCGGTTTTTTTATTCTCCGTGATGATTGCGTCTGTATGTCCCGATCCGTACTGGTTGATATGTTCGATGGCTTCGTTTATACCGTCAACCACTTTGATGGAGATGATTAAGTCGTTATATTCAGTACGCCAATCCTCTTCCGATGCGGGCTTTAGCTCGCTTTTTCCTTCCAACAATTCTATTGTTTTAGGACATGCCCGTACCTCAACGCCTGCTTTCAGATACCGTTCGACCATCTGTGGCAGAAAATCGCGTGCAATTGCGGAATCTACAAGCACCGTCTCTGCAGCATTACAAACCGCAGGATACTG
>JAENXH010000133.1 GCA_016649585.1 Methanosarcinales archaeon | reverse complement strand
GGATATTAAACTTTTATCTATTCGAGGGTGCAGTTTGATGTGGAGGTCTGCTAATTTCTAAAACGTGTGTAGTTACGTTTTTCTTTTAGCACAGGTTTTCTTTTTCTGAAAAAGAAAAAGTGTTGTGTAATCCCGCGGTTAAAAGAAGAAGGTTGAAATGAAATCGCCGTAAAAAACTGCGATGAAGAAACCGGCGGTGAGATAAAGGATAAAAGGGAGTTCTGGTGTAATCCACACCCTTTCAATCTTCTTCCCCTGCTCCAATTCTTCTAAACTACTTACTATCTCTTCCGTTGGTTCTATACCCCCCCAAACGTACTTCTCCTTTCCAGAGGCAGTTTTTATCTCATGCATCAATTTGTAGTTCTTCTTTCGCCTCAAATCCGAAATCCTGACCTTCCAACCTATGAACATGAGCAGCGAGAAATTTCTCCTGTACGAATTGTAGAGGAAGAGAGCGAAAGGCGCTGAAATAGCGATAATCAGAGCGTTTGTAAGCATGCTGAGCACAAAGATGTCCACCGGCGGAACACCCATCAGAGGTAGACGGAGGTGAAAAAGGGAGAAGAAAGGGTAGCTTGGGAAGAGCAGAGAGAGCGAAATAATCGCTTTTACGTCTGCACCGCCGAAGTTGAGGATGTAGAGTAGGAAAGCGAATACAGCGCCCACAATTAGCGATTTGAACAGTTGAAAAGATGACAAAGAATCCGTGAAGAGCCCAATACACGCAAAGAAAACGCCAGAAACACCCAGTATAAGCCACACGACATCCGAGACCTCTCTCGTCTTCACATCGGAGTAGCTCCCGTACCCCAGCATGCTAACGCCTATGCAGAGCCGTAAAAGCTCCGTAGCATTGCTTAGCGGTAAAACCCAAAAAGCCAAAATTAGTATTTTCCAAAAGCCATACAAATACAATTCCATTACTGCGTCACTGAGTGTTCCCACCATTCCATAATGTACTCAGGCAGCACGAACCTTCGCTGATTCAATCGTTCCACTAAATGCAGCGGAAGAGGGCTGAGTGCGAACGTCGCGCGTTCGTAGAAAGCGGTAGGTGGAGAGTCTATTATGAAGCTCTCCGACTCCCTCGATAAGGCGGATTCATTGCCAACGATAGAATAAACGTAAGTTCCAAATTTCTTCTGCGCCCTACACCACCCTAAAATGGACTCTGTTTCTCCAGACCACGAGATTAAAAACAACACATCACAAGCGCGAGGTCTTGGTGCAAAAGGTCCTGATAAATAAGCCTCGTCGCCAATTGCTCGTTTAACATGTTGCAGCCGTATTGCGGTCATCTTTGCAACATTTCTCGCAGGTCCCAGCCCGCCCATGGTTATGCGGCTTCTCGTCTCCAGCTTGTCAATGACCTCGTGGTACTTATCAGAACAGACAAACCGATCCACAATTTTGCCTATAACCGTTGATTCCTCAGCTACCTTCCTAAATACCGCTGTATAGCCCTTTTCCTCGTTTATTGCTTCCTTTGTTTTCTGAAATAACAACAAAGAACTTAATTCATAAACATCGTTCATTATGCCGTGTTTGAGATACGCATTCGTAACATTCTTTCTTTTCCTCCGCCCTTTCAGTTCGACAACATGACCATATTCTTTCTCCCCTATCTTCCCTATCGTGGAGTTCGCGTTCGAAACAACAGCGGCAATAGTAAATTTATCGCTCTTTTCTTGCTCAATATAATCGGAAAGTTGTTTAACCACTATTTTAGGAGTTGTTGTCTCACCACTTCCAGAATTAACGAGTAGTACTATCTTATCATACTTCTTCTCCAACGCAGGTGCGGCCTCAACTATGTTTCTACCGGGGAAATCTATGTCAACCATCGTTTTCACTGCTTTATTCATCTGCCCCATTCCAATGTACAATGCGCTTTGCGACCTGCCCTCTCCTAGGAGAATAATACAATCCGCGGCGTTGAGGTCGTCAAAGAAAGGCTTAAACTCGCTCTTCTTGACGTTGCGAACGTTTGCCGTTACACTATTGATATATCCAACTTCGCTACTGACTTCTTTTAGTGCCATACGCTATAAGAAGAAAAAAAGTTACCGCCAACCCTTCTTTGGGAAATAACGCTTTACCAAAGAAAAAATGCTTCTTCCTTCTCTTCTCATCTTTCACCTCCGCTTGTTTTATATCAAAAATCCACCTTCTCAAGTAACGACTTACTATAGTTTAAACTTTCCGATTTTCTTCTTTAACACAAACCTTTTCTTACGGAGAAAAGCTTTACCAAAAGAATTGTTTTCTTAGTACAGGTTCTTTTTCAAAAGAAAGTGTGGTCTAAAAAGATAAGGTGTAAAATGATAATAGTCCAGACCGCATATAGGGCGAACGACATAAGGGGCATCGCAGACTCCCAGCTTACTGACGATTTTTGCCGGTTAACCGGTTTGGCATACGTAGAGCTGCTGCGGAAGTATCGTGGTAAAGAACCTGATGAGCTAACGGTGGTCGTGGGTAAGGACGTTAGAAATAGCGGGCTGCGCATGAAAACCGCCTTTGCCGATGCGCTCTTAAATAAAGGGGTCCATGTGATTGACATTGCACCGCTGGAGAAGGTTAGTTCCACACCGCTGATGTATTTCGCGACCTGGCTCTTCGACGCGGACGGCGGCGTTGAAGTCACCGGCAGCCACCTTGAGAAGGAATGGAACGGCTTCAAGCTCTGCATTGGCTCTGAAAGCACCACGGAGCATCATATCCGTGAGATGTATCAAACCGCACAGAAGCTCGAAGCAGCATTTAAAGCGGGTTCCCTCAGTTTTAGAAGCACGGAGAAAGGCGAGCTTGAGGAAGTGGACGTTCTGCAGGATTATCACGCTATGATCGCTGCGAACGTTGTTCTTGGAAAGAGATGGGAAGAGCTGGCATTACAGGCGCTTTCTGAAAACATCACGCTAAGAGAAGCACTTGCTACTGCACGAGAAGGGATTGAGCAGTTACCGGAAGAGAAAAGAAAGCCACTTACTGGCTTAAAAATCGTGTACGACGCTGGAAACGGAACGACTGGTGTAATCGCACCACCGCTGTTCCGGGATTTAGGTGCAGAAGTATTCGAGCTTTACTCCGAGCCTGATGGTAATTTCCCTCACCACTTGCCAGATCCCACAATACCGCGGTTCTTGAAAGATCTGCATGCAGAAGTGGTTCGTAATGAAGCACACATCGGGCTGTCCTCCGACTGTGACGGCGACCGAGCGGGCGCGGTATCCCCAAGCGGGAGGATGATCATAGGCGAGCAAATCCTTGCACTGCTCTGTAAACACATCTTAAAAGATCATCTGCACGCGAAAATCGTTTACGATACCAAATGCTCAGATGCGATACTGGAGATAATCACAGAAAACGAAGGATTGCCCGTGGAGTGTAAGACAGGATTCTCGTTCATCAAGGCGAAGATGGATGAAGTTGGTGCAGTGGCAGGCGGCGAGATGTCAGGGCACGTGTATTTCGCGAAGAACAATCGTGCCGACGATGCGGTATTCGCGTTCTCAGAGCTTCTGCTGCTTACTGCTGAGGAACTGAAGACAAAACGGGATTCAAAGGTGGTTGACGGGCTGCTTGCGGACTTTTTGAAACGGTACGTGAACACGCCTGAGATAAGGATTCCTGTGGTGAGCGACGATGAGAAAGAAAGAGTTAGCGATGCCGTTGAGAGCTATTACCGGGAGCTTGCTGCGAATAACCCTAAAAGGTATAAAAGACGGGTTGATGAAAACGGCAACGACATCGACGGTGTGAAAATAGAATTTGTGTCGGAGAACGGTTGGGCGCTTATACGCCGATCGAACACGTCACCGGTGATAATTCTGAGGATGGAGGCGCGTACCGAGGACAGTATTCGAAAGATTGAAGAGCAGGTGATAAAGAAGTTCGAGGAATTCAAGACCGTGGATCTCAACGCTGATGAGTACGTTCGCGGGATTATGCAGCGAGTAAAGAGATGAAGATACTTTTTGACTCTACCGATTTCGCCGGATTTGAGGCGGACTTTAATTCCATGTGGATGGTGTTGAGAATTCGTAAGAATATCTTTAACTATACCCATACACATAGATACAAAGTGGTGATGCAAAAATGCCTGGAGAAGACAACGTGGTATATATCGGAAATAAGTCTGTGATGAGTTATGTCCTGGCAGTAGTGACGCAGTTTAATAACGGCTTGAGTGAGGAGGTAGTAATCAAAGCAAGAGGTAGAGCGATCTCAAGG
>JAENXH010000132.1 GCA_016649585.1 Methanosarcinales archaeon | reverse complement strand
GTATTCGCCACTGCTCTCAGTCTTATTATATCGTCACCACTCATATACACATTAAGTGTGTATATGAGTGGTGACGATATAATAAGACTGAGAGCAGTGGCGAATACATGGCTTCGATTGTTAAAAATAGCGGATGAAATGGTGCACGTGGTGAAAGGATGCGACACGCATGGTTTCTGAGCGGGATACCGGCATTGGTGTTTCTACTGCTGAGCATCCTCATTCTTTTAGGCATAGTATGGCTGATAATCAAATTATTGCCGTATATCATCATATCGCTGGGCATTTTGATTTTGGTTCTGGTTTTAGTGTATTTCCTATGGAGGGTGTTTAGCTGAGTATTTTTGATGGGGGAGTCGTTCCATTTTCCAAAGCACGTTATTTCTTTTATTGGACACTCCTATCTTCTAAAGAAAAAGAAACGGTTTTATGAAGGAATCAATGAGCAGTGTGGACGTAGCAGCTATCGTTACCGAGCTACAGGAGCTTGTGGGTGCACGACTCGTAAAAGCATATCAACCGGGTAAAGATGAAATAAGGCTGAAACTGCATCAAAAAGAGATAGGCTCGCTTGATTTGATCATCGAAGCAGGGAGAAGAATCCATCTCACCAAATATAAGAGACCGTCACCTCGAATGCCCTCTAACTTCTCCATGTACATCAGGAAACATCTCAGTGGCGGTCGGATTGCTCTAATCAGGCAGCTCGAGTTTGACCGGATAGTGGAGATAACGGTAGAACGGTGGGATAAACAACTCAGGTTGATCGCCGAGTTGCTGCCGCGTGGAAATTTAGTGCTCATTGATGAAAATGGAGATATTATGCTGCCCTTGAGAAGAAAGAGCTTTGCGACACGGGAGCTAAAGGTACGGAAGAGATATGAGCGTCCCCCTTCACGCGAAAATCCTTTGGCAATAAGCGAGATAGAATTCGAGAATCTCTGCAAATCCGCTGCCCAGGATAAGGATATAGTGAGGGTTCTTGCGTCTGAGTTGAGCTTAGGTGGCTTATATGCGGAAGAAGTGTGCGAAAAAGCAGGGGTTGATAAGAATAAGAAGGCTAATGAACTCACAGAAACCGAATTAAAATCCATTCATGATGCGATACGAACGCTCTTAGAGCCGATCCGCACACAGGACAAGTCCCTGCTGCGAGCGCACATCGTATTAGAGGATAACGAGAAGGTGGATGTTCTTCCTTTTGAGTTGAATAGCTATGAGAGCAAAGAAAAAGTCTTTTTTCCTTCTTTTAATGACGCTGCTGACGAGTTCTTCATCATGCAAATAGCAGAAGCGGTGGAAGAGCAAGCAAAGACCGAACACGAGAGAGGAATCGGCAAGTACGAACGAGTTCTGAACGAGCAGCTCGAGGCACTTCAGAAATTCGAACGAAAAGAGGATGAATGGATAAAGAAGGGTGAGTTGATCTACGCACGGTACGTCGAGATAGAAGAGCTACTCCGGGAAATGACTAAAAAACGAAAAGTGGTTACGGTAACACTGCCCAACTCTGACCTCTCTCTTGAGATTGACACCACGGCTTCGTTACATAAGAATGCAAGTGCGTATTACGATAAGGCAAAAACGTTCAGGAAGAAAAGAGAAGGAGTGGAGCGTGCGATAGAAGAGACAAAGGGGCGGATAAGAACGGAGAAGGCGAAAGAATTAGAAATAAAGGAAGAGCTCATCCCGGAGAAGAAAGAGGTCAGGCGAGTAAAAGAGGAATGGTATGAGAAGTTCAGATGGTTCGAGACTTCAGATGGCTTTCTTGTTATCGGCGGCAAAGACGCAACGACCAATGAGATACTGGTGAAGAAGTATATGGATCCCAAAGATCTGTTCTGCCATACGCAGGCGGAGGGCGCACCGGTAGTAATTGCAAAGACCGCTGGAAAAGAAATCTCCGAGGAAGGTCTGAATGAAATAGCGCAATTCGCAACGTCGTATTCCAATCTCTGGAAATACGGGTTCTACGAGGGTGAATGTTATTGCGTTACCGGCGAGCAGGTGAGTAAAACACCGCAGTCTGGTGAGTACATCAAAAAAGGGAGCTTTGTGGTGCGTGGTAAACGGAAGTATTTCAAAGCGGCGTTAGGGCTATGTATCGGGATCAAGCAGAATAAATTAGTCGCCTGTCCTTCGACCGATACGCTGAAACAACAGATGGCGATCTACGTAGAGCTCGAGCCTGAAGGCGAGTTAGAGAAGAACGAGCTTTCAAAAGAGATTGTGAAATTCTTTGCCGAGCGTGCAAAGGCAAATAAAGAATTAGGTGAAGAAATAGCAAAGAGGGGGCATGAGAAGATAATGGGGTTTCTACCGCCGGGAAAGTCGAAGATTAAGGGGTATTATCCTTCACAATAACTAACGACCAGCAATGAGAGTGAGAAAATGGAAAAGTACGATGTCATCGTTGTCGGCGCAGGGATAAGTGGGATCCTGGCAGCGCTGACACTGTCAAAGCACGGTAAGAGCGTCCTGGTACTTGAAAAGATGCAGTACGTTGGTGGAAACTGCAACAGTTATACGATAGACGGTTTTCAGGTTGATACAGGACCACACTCAATCACGGGTCTTACGGAAGGTCCTTTAAAGCGACTTATGGATACTTATTTCGATTATATACCAGTGTTTGAAGATCACGGGAATTACTATGCAAGAACAGAGACCGATTTTGTCAAGATACCATCGAATCTAAAGGAATTTGTGACGTTCGAGGTACTTCCGAAGAAGGATAGACTCGTTCTGACACCGACTATTACCAAAGTGCTTACGCTCTCTACTTTTGGCATAGACCTCTCAAAACAGTCGGTGTACGACTTGCTGCCGCGCACACTCTCAAAAGATACGTATGATTTTATCAACACAATCTCATACTTTTTGTCGGGCAAGTCGATGAAAGAGATGTCTACCCACAGGATCCTGACAGGCAGCAACTTTATCAGGGACAGCGTCACGCAGGAGCAGTTTGAAACCATAATTGCGAAAATAGAAAAGCCACCGCAGACTGAATCCATACTTCAATCCATATTACCTTCCAACCTTCATGCATCCCTCAGGGCAAGATTAAACAGCTCATTTGCACCCTCAATCCCGCTTAAAAATGTTTCCAGCCCGCTTACATCCATTGGCAGGCTTGCAACAAACATGGTTGCCCCATCGCATGGATACCCACGCAAGGGGCTCAAATCGGTGCTCAATGCAGTTCTCTACTCGCTCCCAAAAACGGTTGGAATTAAGACCGAAAGCGAGGTAAAACGAATTCTTGTCGAGGAGGGCAGGGTGGTGGGTGTCGAGGCAGATGAAATCTACTACGCCGATATGGTTATCTACACCGGCTTTGCAAAGAATCTGCCTTCTGTCGTTGATGACCTTCCGAAGTCGTATGTAGAAGACCTGAATGGAATCGCTCAGGCTAAGAGCCTCACCATCTGGTTGGGTCTGGAGAAGAAACTGGACGCTTTTAACTACATTGGTTCTGAAGTATGGTTTAGGGATAATTCGTACTGGGCAATCCCAATCAGCAATTACGACTCATCACTTGCGCCAAAGGATAAGCAGCTAGTGGGATTTGCGTTTGTGATTGATGAGTACAAATCTGAACAATCAGAGACGAAGAAGGCATACGAAACGATCTACCGCGCTATCCCGAAAATCGAAAAGCACATTGAGCTGCAGCATGAACAAATTACGATACCGGAAAAAGCGGCAGTTACGATTGACGGAAAAATCGCGGATATTCGCACGCCTATCAAGAACCTGTATCTTGCAGGTACGGATACTGATAGTCGGAGCATGGGTATAACTCGCGCCGCATTCTCGGTCGTGGAGATGCTGAGGGTATTGAATGAGGACGGGGATCTGCATCAATGACGAGGCAGCCTCACAATTGTTTTTGGCACCAAAATCACAATTACTCCATAGCGGTACGATGTTACCGGCTTTGTTTATATTTTTTAACCAGAAGCTACTGACCGGATTTTTTGCTTTATACTCCCCTCTTTATCCCTTCGCTCGTCTATCGTTAACGTTGTAACGACCCTTAGAGCGCCCTGTGCGAAGACGGATTCATGCACCGCTTCGAATGCATCTAAAATCAACGAGATATCGTCCGCTTCAAATATCGTGCCCATAGCTGTAAGTTCAGGGTTCAAGCCTAATTTCCTCAGCTCATCAACTGCTTTTGCCACGTAGTTACGTACACTTGGCGTTCCTGTTCCTATTGGAACAACCGAAATTTCTGCGATTATCATCTCAATTAATCGTTGTTAA
>JAENXH010000131.1 GCA_016649585.1 Methanosarcinales archaeon | reverse complement strand
ACCACTTAACCGTGCGCCTATTCCCTGCACCAGTGCGGGATTAGCCGTGATTACCGTGCCGGCACCTTCACAAACCGTTACGGTGCTATCGAGCAAACCGCGACGAAGCGCGGTCATAAACGTCTCCGAAGCGCCAAAACCAACGAACGCTTCCATCTCTATTTCTCTATTCCATGTGCACATCCCAAAATCGCGTATCCTGAATTCAATGTTATCTTTTATTTCTTGCTCGTTCAGTTCACTTATCCCGCGTATCTTCTCCCACAATCGGCAATACGTGAGTAGCGGGCTGCCAACTTCCACTACCTCACCGTCTTCTACCACAACTCGCGCTTTGCCCAAAGTCTCAAAGACATGGCGATCTTTTGTCATTGTACTCTACTGTCAAAATTTAAATGTAACTAAAAGAAAAGAAATGAAATAGAAAATTTAAAGAGGGCACAAACTATTAGATTTTACATAAAATCTTAAAATCCAGATTCTTTACATATCTCAAAGTAATCACAATGAAATTAAAATTGAGCGAATCGTCGGAGTTAACGATTGAAAAAGCAGGTGATGAGCCCTTCCACTCCATTAATCAGGAGAACGGCATATCGGTAGAATCCTTTTTATCGTTGTTAAAGGAGATTGAAAGTTTCATTCCGGAGTTTGAAAACGCGATTGGGATGCATGGCGCGACGACTCGGATAGGTGAACGATTGCATGAAGCTATCCATGCTGGACGGACAACTATTGAAAGGCATCTAACGAATCAGTACTTTTCAGAGTTCGAGATAAAGTCAGATACGGCGCATATTTTGATTGAGAATTATGAGATGGCAAAGACAAGGGTGGGGCTACTAAAACGAGAGTATCGTGCGTATGACTTCACCGTTTTGAGGTTTATGCTCACCAGACTGGTACATGAGGATACGCATTCGCATATCCACAAAACGGATTATTCAGCGTTATTCTCGGAGCTTGTGGACAAAACAGAGCGGCGAATAGAAGATGAAAGCCCCTCAGCGAGGATAAAAATAAAGAAACTACCATTGGAACTCACGGCACCGATTTATGTCAAGGAGAAAGAAGAGCTGGCCGCAAGGAGAATGCAGCGATTTGCGCTCAATGCTTTCTTGAAGACGTATTATGAGCACGATCCTGACTGGTACGTATTGTTAGGCGTGCCGCTGTTTTTACCTCCAGATCCAGAAGTTGTTGAAGAGATAAAACGAATTACCGGGAGAGACGTGGACTTCAAAAGTGGATTTTTGTGTACGTACAGGAAAATACTGGACGAATATGCGGGCGCGATAGCTACCAGTGAAGAAAGAATTTATGAGGATGCAAGGTTATATCTTCAATCGAGAACTGACGACCTGATAATTCTTGCGAAGCGGTGTTTGAAAGGCGATTACAGCGGTTTGAGAACGAGAGAGAGGGAGTTAGTGTGGAAGCCCGATCGTGGGATGAAAATTTAGGTGGCCTGAAAAATGGATGTCAAAACGATCCTTATTGAGCGAGGCATAAGAGCTACGAGGAGTTTAGGGCAGTATTTTCTGATTGACGATCGTGTACCATCGAGAATGGTGGAGTATGCAGGTGTAGAGCGTGGTGATGTTGTGCTGGAGATCGGCGCGGGCGTGGGAAGCGTTACCGAGGAACTGGAGCGAAGAGCGAAGAAGGTGTATGCGGTGGAGAAGGACAGGGAACTGTGTGCGTTATTAAGGGAGCGATATGATGGTAAAAAAAGCATAACGGAGGTAATAGAAGGCGACATTATGAAAATCGAGCTACCGAAATTTGATAAAGTCGTTGCGAGCATACCTTTTTCGATATCGTCGGCAATCACGTATAAATTGCTGCTTCATAACGAAGGCTTCGGACTTGCGGTGCTGTTATATCAGAAAGAGTTTGCACAGAAAATGACTGCAAAGCCAAGATCGAAACTGTACGGGCGGTTATCCGTTATCTCGCAGGCGCTGGCAGAGATTGAAATTCTCGAAATTGTTCACCGAGATGCTTTTTATCCTCCACCGCCGGTTAAAACAGCGATTGAAGGAGAGAGAGAAGAATCGCGGATTAATAGAGGATAAGAGGGAGTTTTTTGGGTTCGTCACGGAGGCGTTTGATCAGAGGAGAAAGAAGATGAGGACTATATTTAAAGCGAGTTCTTCGGGAAGCTTAGGACTTGCAGAATTAGAGAAGAGGCCGGAGGAGTTAAGTCCAGAGGAGTTTGTAAAATTAGCTTTAAGGTGAAGTCGGTTAGGGAACCGCACTTCCTTGCTTGATAAGCCTTGCTTATCATATGTCAATCCAATTACTTACCGATTTGATGAATGGAACACAAAAAGGAAGGAGAAGGGGAGTTTTGTTTGTCCCTCCCTCTCAAAATAGCCATCACTGCCAGGAGTCCTACAATTGCGAATATAGCCTCGAAGCCAGGAGTCTCACCACCCTCTTCGGCTGGTGTTGTAGGAGTCTCCGTTGTTGGTGGTTGCGTTGGCTGTGCTGTTGGCACTACACCTCCACCCAAGACTGCAATTCCCTTGTAATCTATCTTATCGGCGAAGTCGTAGAGCGTATCCTTGTCGCTGTTGGTCATAACAATCGCTAAGATTCGGTCGTTTATGCCAACAAACAGGCTATACTCATTACCGTCTTTTGTATATGCCTCCCATGCTGGATATTCATTAACTGTTACCGTCTTCGCATAGCCCTACGCGCACATAAAATAAAAAATAGAGGAGGATTTGGTTATTTCCTCCTTTATTATATCTGCTTTTCCGCGAAGTCGCCCACAATCGGCAGCTTATACCTCTCGCCCTGATATGCCTTGAACATCAGTATTAGCCAGAGTATTAGTCCCAATAGCCCTATCAACATGTTGATGAGCGAAAAGATCATCCAAAGTCCACCAAATCCCCAAAAGAAAGCGCTGCCCATCATGCTGATTACAATAGCTATAATTGACAGTGGTAGAAACGTTGCGATCGACTGCATTGCGTGAAACCGAACAAATTTGTTCTCCTTCTCCAGCACCAAGAAGACAATGCCCGTTAACCAGCCCAGAACATAGCATAGAACCCCGGCTATATTCTCTTCCAAACCCATAGATGTTTTTTCCATTTTTATCACCTCCTTTTTATTTTTTCCTTCTCACTTATACCCCGTTAGACGGCATGGACTCCATCATGCTTTGGAGGTCCATTATCTCCACATCAGCAGGTAGTTCAAACGTACTATCTGGAATGTCGCCGAAATCTACGTTCTTAAATTCCACCCTCAATGTACCCTCCGGTGTCGTCATTTCCATTCGGATAGGAAACCCATGCTTTTGCCATATCCACATCTTTGCACTTCCTTCAGGGGAAGCGTATTCAACGACGGTGCAGAGCTTTCCATCTATTGTTTCAGTGCCGATAACCGTTGGGTTATATTGCTCGATAGACGCAGCTTCTTCTACGGCTGATTCTGGAGCCTGGCCGAAATCCATTTTCATTGCCATGTTCTCTCCAGGATAATACATATACATCTCTTGCTTATCACCGTTTATTATTGTGATCATCTTCTGCCCTTCCGCGGTCATTTCCATTCTCCTATTATCCCCTTTCACCCATACCGTGGATGTCACCGAAGGCTCTCCGGGGGCTGTCATCACCATGTCATATTTGACGGAAGTTATGCCTTTTGCCTTACCAAAAATGTCGCTTAACGAAGTCCCCTCGTCACCTGATGTTGCAGTAGATGTTTCAGTGGTTGATGCTTGTGATGCCTCTCCTTCCTCCGTTGGCGTCTCACCGATGCAGCCTGCACTTACGATTACTGCAACAAGAAGTAACCCGACAAATAGTGTCCATTTTCTCGATTTTTCTACCATTTCTTTTACCTCCTCGTATTTCATTCGTAAGAGGCTATTTAAATTTTTCGTTTTTTTAGGGCGTTAATGATGTGGCGGAGACATTTTTACGGTGTATTTTATACATGCGGAGTGCTATTGTGGCGAACAAAGATTAACAATGCCCATGGCACATACAATTAAACACCAAGCATCATCCTGAGGGTGTTGCGCACGGCAGGTGCGAGCCCAATAACGATAAGCGCTAACAAAACGAGATTTTTCAGCTCTATTTCCTCATCCCCTGTAAATTGCGTATCCAACACGTACAATATCGGGACGAGAAATCCGAGTTTAAGGGGAAACATTCCGGCTGCTGTGCCCGTATACTTAACGATAAGCCCTTCTATCACATGTTTCCCGGTGTACCCAAGCATATCAATCCCTATATAA
>JAENXH010000130.1 GCA_016649585.1 Methanosarcinales archaeon | reverse complement strand
CTTTGAAGTATGGAAAATGACTGTTCAGCAGGCTCTTGGGTCAACAGTGTATGTAATGGTTTTTGTTGCATTGATATTCCAGTTGTATTTAAAACGAAAAGGTGATGTAGAATGAAAAACGTGCTTTGGTACTTGGGATTTCTTTCATTACTGAGCTTGCTGTATTTCGTTGAGGGGAAGACGGCTTTCCTGTGGTTCCTTTCATTCATTCCTTACTTTGCAACATACAATGCAAGCGACGAGAGAATTGAAGTAAATACGGGCAGAGCAACAAGGAACGCCTTTGCGTACACGATATTTTTCGGAGTTGCAACGATTGTGTACATATACCTGACAAACAGCATTGAGCTATTCGCACCTGCATTTGTAGTTCTTTTCGGAGGCGCACTGTTAGTGTGCATTCTTTCTTTACTTTACTACGACAAGACAGGTAAATAAATTGAAAACCCGCATAAAGGAGTTCAGAGCTAAATACGATTTAACCCAGGAAGAACTTGCAAAAAAAGTCGGGGTGAGGAGGGAGACGATCGTATTCCTGGAAAAGGGTAAGTACAACCCTTCTCTTAAATTAGCACATAACATCGCCACCGTTCTGAAGACAACGATTGATGAGCTGTTTATTTTTGATGATGAGTGAGCTTTTATAAATGCAGTTGAAATAGGATATAAAATGGCACTCGGCATTATAGGCGGGACAAGTTTATTTGGCACTACGCTTCTTGGAGATGCGAAAGAAAGAAAGGCTAAAACCGAATATGGCACTGTTTACCTCTTCTTTTCTACGGTACATTCACGGGATATTGTATTCCTCCCACGACATGGTAAGGACAGGAATATCCCGCCGCATAGGATAAATTATAAAGCGAATATGCGAGCGTTCAAGGATTTAGGCGTGGAGGAAATAATAGGTGTTACTTCTGCGGGCAGTTTGAAGCGTGCTATAACACCACGATCTCTGGTTGTTCCGCACGACTACATCAGTCTGTGCACTATACCTACGTATTATGACGACGAGCTCGTGCATGTTACACCGGGCTTGGACGAATCGTTAAGAAAACGAATATTAGAAGCTGCACACGCGTTAAGCGTTAAAATAATTGACCAAAGCGTTTATTTCCAGACCCCCGGACCGCGACTCGAGACAAAGGCGGAGATAAAATTTATAAAGGATTATGCGGACGTGGTAGGAATGAACATGGCTTCTGAAGCGACACTTGCGACGGAGTTAGGGCTTCGATACGCGAATATCAGCACTGTGGATAATTACGCACATGGTATCGTTGCTGAGGAATTGGAATATAAGGATATAGTTGAAACGGCATCTAAAAGCCGAGCTGATTTGGAGAAGGTGCTTTTGAAGGTGATAAACTCATCAAACTCTACGATATAAGCAAGCTAAGCAAGCGATTCGATCAGTCCCTTCCAACCAACGCCTCCCGCATCTTCTTTCTCTGCTTACGGAAGGCAATAGCTATCTATAAAGTAAAATCGAAACGCTTTTAGTAATATCCTAATATTGTAATGTTATAATATTATACTATTATAAGATGAGAGAAGCAAAAGTAGCAATAGCAGCGTCGGCATGGGCGTACAGCAAAGTGTTAGAAAAGAAGCGTGAACTGGAAGAAGAGCGTGTAAAGATCGTAAGTATGGCAGATGCGCTGGATGCTTTGTTAAAAGAAAAGATTGAATAGAAGTCTACGGTGTGAGCTTTTTAGTTTTCGAGGATTTTAGTTGACAATTCCTCTATTTGTACTTACCTATTGGTGGGTGTGGTAAATCCTTTCTCGGTCTTACGATAATCCCGCCATCAACAACCTCAGCCAGATTCTTACGGTATTCTTCCAGCGTTTTGCCAGTCGCACACACCCTTTCCAACTCTGGCACTTCTCCATAATATGGTTCTTCATCGTTAAGGATCTCATATCTCGCTCTTGACATCGCCGCTCCGATATATTCTGTAAGCATCTTTTACCTCCCGTTGAGGTGCGCAGTAGTTTACTACATCGGTATATCAAGCGTTAAAAATATCGGACTTTTTACCTTCGCATAAATAGATAATCTTTTCACCTTCGCTTGACATTCAAAACGCATCTGCTCTGAGGCTCTTCTCCCTTCTCTTCAGGGATAATTCAGTTCCAACGTATTCTGAAAGGCAATTATTTTGCGTCTTCAAGAATTTTTGCACTGCAGGATAGAATTCCTTTTCGTGTATTTTACGTTAATTCAGTATCCTGTTCCTCAGCAATTTTTAGTCAAATCCAAACTTTTCACTCTATTTGAAAAAGTCTTTCGAAACTTAATTGTCATATCCGTTAACCAATCGAGATATTCTTCCCAATTTTCCTGTTTTGTTAAATCTGCGTCACGCCAATGGTAAGCAGTACCTTCTTTTGCAGTGTCATGTTGCTATGTTATATCCCTGCAAATTCTATCTTACCGTATAAAAGCTTTTTGATCTCTCGCTTTCATTCTATCCTTTATCGTCTGTGGGTTCAAACTTCTTACCAATTGCGTCTGCGATCTCGCCGTCTTCTACTACCAGAGCACCCTGGTAACCGCACTTCCGGCAGACGTATATCTCGCCAAGCCATGGCTCGTAGTTAAGGTTTTTAGAGCCGCAACGTGGACAGCATTTCGTCATATCCTTGCCTACCGCAATCCTGACGCCAGATCCATCAATACCGCTCTCGGGTCTTTCGCCTTCACGACGCCTGAAGCCAGCAACACGCCATCTGCACCCAACTCGAGCGCAGCGCTCACATCCTCCCCGTTGGTCACGCCGGCACCGCAGAGCACAACACTGTTTCCATCAACGCGCTTCACTTCCTTCACCGTATCCTCTACTATTGCAGGATCAACTTTTGATACTGACCTACCAGTTCCTATTAGTTCCGGAGGTTCAACTGCAACTGCATACGGCTTCAGTTCTGCAACTGCGGTACTCACTGCGATATTATTCGTACAGACAATGGTTAGAAGGTTTAAGCTCGCTGCTTTGGTAATGATGAAGTCTATATCTGCTACTTTCAGCCGGTGCTCAGAATGATTTACCAGTGACCCGATTGCGCCCGCTTCCTTTACTGATTCCAGCGTTACGAACCCAGTTTGACTGCCGGGCTCCACAGCGTCAACGTGCTGTGCAAAACAAGGTATATCTACCGACGAAGCGATCTTCGCAAGATCCACCTGCTGCGGACAGATAGCAATACTTACACCCTGCTCGACTGCAACCTCTGCGCATATTTTAGCGAGTTTTAAGCCCTTATTTCCCGCAGACTCCACGTATGCCTTTTCGTTCAACACGATTACCGGCAGTTCTATTTTCAATCCCGATTTCATTTCTTTTCTCTCCTCCATACTCTTTAAATAGTGGATATTCTGTCTTATAACTTTTTTCGTTTTCCTTTTTAGAAGAAGATTTACGAAAATTTTAGGTATGTAGGTAGGATCAATCCATGAGTGTCTTTTCGACCACTTCCTTTATATCTTTTGAAACGTCCTCCTTCTCTCTATCGCCATCCACAATAAACGCATTGTCAAAGTAACTTTTAAGCGCTAAAAACTGTTCCCTGACTTTCTCTAACCTCTTCTCCTCCTCAAACAGTTCAACGTTGTCTCTGGATCTGGTAATCCTATCTAAACAAACCCGTGGCGGTGTGTCAATAATAAACGTAAGGTCCGGCTTTCTGAATCGTGAGTTAATCTCTTTTAAAAACGCTACGTCGTTATCCACAGCACCAAACGCTAAAGAGGACAAAATATACCGATCAGAGATGACGATTTTATGTGCGCTCAACGCAGGTTCAATCTCCGTCTCTAAATGCTCCGCTCGATCCGCCGCAAAAAGCAATTGTAATGCTAACAACGATAACTCCGGGTTACGATTAAGCGCGGATTTAATCAACTTGCCGATAGGCGAAGCTGTTGGTTCCTTGATCAGCATAACCTCTTTGTTTGCGCCTTTAAGAAACTCAGCTAAAATCGCAGCCTGCGTTGACAACCCTGCACCGTCTAAGCCCTCAATCACTATCAGTATCCCATTTTCACCGGTCATATCATACTATTCCCTCATAGCATCTTCTATATTTAAAGTCCATCGCATCACTGAGAACCTGATTCTGCGAATTCGGATTTCTCAATCTCCTGCTTTCTGAGCTCGTTAGCAAACCAGACCGTACGCTGTGGGAAGGCGATCTCTATTCCCTCATCTTCCAATGCCCTCTTGATCTTCCAAAGAAGTTCCTTTTTTACCCCATACCACTCGGTCGAAGGTACCCATATCCTCACAATAATGTTAACCGCGTTATCGCCAAGGTTATCAACGAAAATATCGGGTGTTGGACTTTTAAGG
>JAENXH010000012.1 GCA_016649585.1 Methanosarcinales archaeon | reverse complement strand
GTATTGGGCTCTTTTGTTCATGGTCTCAGATTGCACTATGTGGAATTTTTCAGTAAGTTTTATATAACCGGAGACTATGAAGATGAATATAAACCGTTTGAGCTAAAGATAAAGACATAATAATAAGAGGTGAAAAGATGGAACCGACAATGGGTTTGGGATACGCGGCTTTGGGCGCTGGTATTGCATTGGGCTTGGCAGGCGCAGGTACAGCGATTGGATTGGGATTTTCAGGTGTTGCAGGAACGGGGATTATCTCCGAAGATCCAAGGAAGTTCGGTAACGTTCTGGTATGGAATGCATTACCCCAGACGCAGATGATCTACGGGTTCTTGATGGCAATTTTAATAATGTTGGGCGCTGGCTTGCTTGGTGGAACCCCACGGGAGATATCAGATACCGATGGTCTAATCGCGCTCGGAGCGGGTATTGTGGTTGGCGTAACAGGGCTATCAGGAATCGGACAGGGGAGTATCTGTGGCGGTGGTGCAATCGCATCGGCAAAACGACCGGAGGTATTTGGTCAGAGCCTGGTATTGGCAGTATTGGCAGAGACGCCGGCTATATTCGGAGTGGTCATAGCGGTTTTGATGCTCTTATCGATAGGGTTTCTATAAACGGAAGGGAAAATGGATGTTTTAGTATTCGTATTAGTAGCAGCGCTTGCTGCTGTTGTTTTTTTTGTCCCACTATATTTACTCAGAATCACCCCGATTATATATGCCACTGCGGTGGTAAAGATGAAGGAATCAAGGCTGATTGACGATAAAAAATATGACGAGTTAGTTTCGTCGGATTTGGAGGATTTTCCATCCTTTTTTGAGAATACCGATTATGGCAAATACATAACAGAGCCCACTTATGAAAACATAGAACGAGGTTTGCTACTCCATGAGAAGGATCTGGATTATGAGATCTTTGACTTAGTCCCCAAGGACTTGAGTGGGGTCTTCGATTATTTAATAAAGAAGTGGGATGTGGCGAACTTGAGAAGGGTTCTTGGAGGGTTACACGCGGGTATGCCAGTGGAAGAAGTAAAGGAAGGACTGGTGGAAGCGGGATATATGTATGATTCTATCCAGGAATTGTCTGAGAGAGATATGGAAGAAGTGGTTTCGGCACTTGAAGGCACGCCTTACGATATAAGAGCGGGGTTGGAAGAATACAAAGCCACCAGAAATTTCTCCTTTATTGATCTCCTTTTGAAGAAGAGGATGTTTGAACGGGTGGTTGAAGAAGCAATATGGAGCAGAGAGAAGAAACTTAAAACTTTTAACGATTATTTGCAGGTTCTCGCTGACAGTTTGGACCTGAATGCGATGCTGAGAGGGAAAGCAGGGAGGGTAGGTGCGGATGAGATAAGGCGATTTTTAATGAAGTTTGACGTTGATAGGGAATATGAAGAATCGAAGGACGTGGATGAGTTTCTGGTGAGGCTGAAGGAGACGAGATATTCTTATCTGGTAGTGGACGTGGGAGAAGGATTGGATCTGATGGAGTTGGAAAGGAAGATCGAAGAGCAGGTACTCAGGAAGGCAAAGGATATTTCCACTGCGGAGGCCTTTGGCTTAGGCCCGGTCATAAGTTTTTTGGCAATGAAAGAAGCTGAAATAAGGAACATAAGGCTGATAGCGAAGTTGAAGGAGGAGGGTGTTAGCCCGGAAAAGATAAGAGAATTCCTGTTAATCTTATGAAATATACGAGAAGAGTCCAAACACTTTAAACAGGAAGACGAGAGCGCCTATAACTAAAGCAAGCGTCGCGCAGATTGATGCAATCCACATGAGTATGTAAAGTCTTACCCTGTAATCCTCTTTCTCGTCAAGCACTTTTTTTAGCAGGAATAACAGACCCCGATTCTCCTTCCGCTTCATCCCTCACTCACCACCTCCAAACATTCTTGTTATGCGATATAAAGCTATTATCAACCCGAAAAACGCGCCTATTGCAAGACCAAGAATACTGAGGTGGGTTACCTCGTTGAGCCTTCCACCACATATAAAGTAACCTACGAACGCACAGAACAAAACGGTAATAGCGATGTCAAAGCTTGCTCCTATTCCCCTTAGCCAGTTCATGTCCGTCTTCTTTCCGCTTCCTTTTACCATAATCATAAATAAATGCCTGTCAGGCATACATAGATATATTAAATTGTTGGTGCGACTTCTCTCAAAACATCTCAGGTATCATATCCGCTTGATTTTCGGTACGGATCGAAAAGCTTTTATATATCCTTGGATAACAAATTAGTGCAGGCTCCGCACCTAAGTACGGGGTATGTGACTTAAGAGATGAAAATCGTTAAATACGATATGAGGATATTTATCTTGTTGAAGAGTATTTTTCATAGGTGCTGGAATGACAAGATACACGCAAATACTCGATGTTATTGTGGACGACATTGAGGAACATAGGAGATACGATAGGGTATTCTTTGACCATGAGGACAGACTAATTAGTCCGTACCATGACCATTGTTATCTGGGACATTCAAGCCTCTACGAGATCCCTCAAGAAATGATAGGCACGAATGGTAATTTTGATATGAAGCAGATTAAAAGGAATAAAACAGCATACCAGAAAAAGCAGGCTGATGTGACAGGGATTAGTGAGGACAAGGTTATACTAATAGTTGAAGAAGAGAAGCGTCCAGAGAGAGTTAAGTACGACTTGGAAGTAATTTCCAAGTGCAATTTCATGATTGACAA
The DNA here is from genome assembly GCA_016649585.1 of Methanosarcinales archaeon. Taxonomy (GTDB): domain Archaea; phylum Halobacteriota; class Syntropharchaeia; order Alkanophagales; family Methanospirareceae; genus JACGMN01. The sequence goes on along the minus strand of JAENXH010000012.1, from coordinate 13,105 downwards.
GAACCAGAAGGTCTATCCTTTGAATAAACCAGTGTTATTCGTTCTCGTTCAGGGCCGTGAAGAAGAAACAGAGTACTTGGAAAACGAAGGAACACTTAGACTTGTTATTATTTGTGACAAGGAGTCTTTTAAGGATGAATATAATCGTACCATACAAAAAGGGCTATTGTAAAAAACATGCACACCGCCAATCCGTGGATGCCCCGACTTCAGAGACCGTCTCACAATTCAAAATCACAACAAAAAAGCCCTTATAGGGTGTTATAACCAAAAATAAGCGTCATATTTCGCAAAATATCTAATTATGGGACAAACTCTTTATTCCTGGGTGGAGTGGTTGGGGCGCTACACAGAAGATTTCTATGGAAAACTTTTTAAATATCGAAAACATACTTTTAGCAGTGGCAGGAAAATGAAATATAAAGTAGTAATTAGTGAGGGAGAAGATGGTTGGTATGTCGTTGAATGCCCATCCATACCCGGCTGTGTATCACAGGGAAAGACTATCGAAGAGGCACTGGAAAATGTAAAAGATGCAATTCAAGGCTGTTTAGATGTCTTGAATGAACGGATCTAAATAAAAGGCGAAGAGAAGTTAATGGAAGTAGCTGTCTGATTGATGGCAAAACTACCAAGAATATCTGGCATGGGAGCTGTTAAGGCCTTTAATAAAGCTGGATGGTTCGTGGCAAGGCAAACTGGTCATACCATAATGGTAAAACCCGGCTTCGAGGTTACTCTTTCTGTTCCAAGACACAAAGAACTCGACAGGGGCACACTCAGAAAGCTTATAAAACTTGCTGGTTTGACTGTTGAAGAATTTGTTGAGTTGTTATGATTGCAAGAAGTTTATAACAGGGATGCACCCGACTTTAGTCGGTGGGTGGAGTGGTTGGGGCTTTGGGCATTTTCCATCGGCAAACTCTTCAGCAGCCACTTTTCTCTGTAGCCTCTGAATCGCTAACGACCGCATCTTCAGATGGAAAAACCGGAACAATCGTTCCGAACTTGCAGGCTTCTATACACGAACCGCAACCATCGCAAAGCTCATAATCAATTACTGCAAGGTTATTTTCAACTTTTATCGCCTCTTTTTCACACGCCTTCTCACATTGCTTGCAGCCTGTGCAGCCAGTCTCACATATCTGTGCTACTATCTTACCCTTATCGAGTGAATTGCACCTGACAAACACTTTAGCATTCTTATCTACTATCTTTATCAAACCTCTTGGGCATGCATCTATGCATGCACCACACCCAATGCACTTCCGGAAGTCAACGAAGAATTGGGAACCACGCTTCTCGAGTGCACCAAAAGGGCATGCATGTACGCAATCACCAAAGCCTAAACATGCGTATTTACATGCCTTGAACCCATCCATGATAAGATCTGCTGCGGCACAAGTCTTTACACCTTCGTATTCAAATTTATCCACCGAGCCAGAACTGCAAGCTACGAGTGCGATCTCCTGCTTTCGCTTCCCTAACTCTATACCAAGAATATCACAAATTTCCAACCATGATTCCTCATCACATGCCTTACAATTATTGATTAGATAATGATCTTCAACCACAGCTTCTGCTAATTCTCTGCATGCAGGAAATCCACATGCACCACAGTTGGCACTCGGAAGTAACTCTGAAATTTTCTCCACTCGCGGATCTACGTGCACCTCAAACTTCCTTGATGCGTACGCTAAACCAACACCGAACACAATCCCCAATGCTCCTATTACAACCACTGCTTCTATCATTCTTCACATCACAATATCACAATCTCATCCCGCTAAAAGCCATAAAAGCGAGCGCTAAGAGTGCTGCAGAAATGAATGCGATTGGTAAATCCTGAAATGATCTCGGCACATTAGCAAATTCAAGTCGCTCTCTTATTCCGGACATCAAGAGCAAGGCAAGCGTAAACCCGATTCCCGCTGAAAATCCATCCACCACGCTGCCAATGAAGGAATACCCCTTTTCTATATTGAGTAAGGCAACGCCCATAATCGCGCAATTAGTAGTGATAAGCGGTAGAAATATGCCTAACGCCTTGTATAAGCTAGGCTTATATTTCCTTATCACCATCTCGATTAGCTGCACAAAGGTTGCGATAACGAGTATGAAGGTTACCGTTCTCATAAATTCTATGTTGAATGGAATAAGGAGATATGTATAAATCGGCCATGTGATCGCAGATGCACAGGTCATCACAAAGATCACCGCTGATCCCATTCCAAGTGCAGTGCTCGTCTTTTTTGATACACCAAAGAAGGGACATAATCCAAGGAACCAGTACAGGACAATGTTATTCACGAATATTGCTCCTACGGCGATAACGAGCAGGTCTTCCATTCTCTACTACCTCCCCTCCTTTCTTATACTTCTATAATTGATCAAAGCCATGATGACTCCAATCGTGAGAAAAGCACCGGGCGGCAGGATCATCATCACGGAAGGAGATTGTGTAAAGGTTGGGACGAGTGTATAACCGAATATAGCAATCTTTCCCGTGCTCAAGACCTCCCTACACACCGCAATGCCCACTATCCCAAGCGTGAAACCGATACTCATCCCGATTGCATCTAAGAACGAATCAAAAACGGGCTTCTTGGATGCAAACGCCTCCACTCTTCCTAATATAATACAGTTCACCACTATCAGCGGGAGGTATATTCCGAGACGTCCATAAAGTTCAGGAGCATATCCATGCATAAACAGCTCGACGATGGTAACGAAAGAGGCGATAACCACAATAAAACAAGGAATCCTTACCTGGGAAGGAATCCAATGCCTGAAAAGAGAGATGATAACATTTGAGCTAACAAGCACAAAAAAGACGCCCAAACTCATCCCCAGCGCGTTATCTACCCGCGTGCTCACCGCGAGCAAGGGGCATAGCCCAAGCACAAGATAAAATATCGGGTTGTACTTAAACACCCCTTTTGTAAGCTCATCGAGTTTCATTCAGCACCACCTCCGCTCTTTCGCGAACGGTATCTGTTATCGCACGAGAACTTATAGTTGCGCCTGTTATCGCATCTATAACTCCTCCATCCTGTCTTAATCTTACATCCTCTATTCGCTTACCATTGAACTGGCTCGTGAAATCAGGTTCTGCTATACTCGTCCCAAGCCCTGGCGTTTCTGACTGGCTGACGACATAAATACGGCGGATTGTGCCGTTTGGATACAACCCCACCATAGTTTTAATGGTGCTGCTATAGCCCCTGCCCTCGGCAATAAAAGCATACCCCATCTCCTCACCACCCATCGTTGCACTATAATAATCGTCCGTTGCAGTAAAGCTCGCACCAGGGAAGATAATCGAGAGCGATTCAGTTATTTTTTCCTGCTCCACCGCCTCTATCCTTTCTTCTGTCAGGTCATAGGAGGCGGTAAGTGCAGCACCTGAGAGGACACATACAATTATCAAGGGAATTGCAATTCCTAAAATACGTTTCAGTTCTTCCCCCATTTCTCAATCCTACTTATTTATTAGCTGAAGAGACAAAAAAACTTTTCCTTTTTACTCCGTATACCTGTGGCCTCACATGTCGGTCAATCAGAGGCGTAAAAGCATTCATCAATAGTATCGAAAAGCATACGCCCTCTGGATACCCGCCAATCAGCCTTATCACTACCACGATTATTCCCGCACCCACGCCAAATATAATACGACCTTTTCTCGTTATTGGCGTGGTAACATAGTCAGTAGCCATGAAAAAAGCTCCGAGAAACAAGCCCCCGGCAAGAATATGGAATATCGGGTCTTGTCCAAGCACAAATGCCAGAACCGCAACCGTTCCTATGTATGAAAGAGGTGTCCGCCAGTCTATGTATCGTTTCGCAATCAGGTATATCCCACCTATGAGAAGTGCGATTGCGCTTGTCTCTCCAATGCTCCCGCTAACATTTCCAAGTGCGAGGTCCATATATGGTGTGGCGATATCCTGCATCTTCCATAATCCGAGCGGCGTTGCGGTGGTGATCGCATCGTAAGTGAGTGGCTTAGTCCACGTGGTCATTGCTACGGGCCACGAAGCCATCAAAAACGCCCTCCCCACCAGTGCAGGATTGAATATGTTATGCCCTAGCCCACCAAACGCGCATTTAGCAAAGGCAACGGCAAACGCAGCTCCGATTGCCGCCATCCACAGTGGAATATTCGGCGGCAGACACAAAGCAAGCAAAAGACCTGTGATAATTACACCCGTGGGTGGCGGTAGACGTAAGTGCAAGAGGTCGTCTATACTTAATTCCATCTCGCCCATCAACCTCATCGCGACATATTCCGTAAGCATCGCAGAAGAAATACAGACAAGAATAACATACAGAGCGCGGATTCCGAAGAGATATATGCCACATACAGTTGCAGGAATAAGCGCAATGATTACAGCATAAAAAATCGTATCAATCGAAGCGTCGCTTCTTACATGTGGTGAATGTGATACAATTAACTCAGCAGGCATTTTTACTCCTATTTATCTCCTCCTTACCGTACGTGATAAGCTGGACGAGGGGTATCTTTGAGGGGCAGACATAGGTGCAGCTTCCGCATTCCACACAGTCAAGGATATGATAATCCGTACAATCCTCAAACCTCTTCTTGCGTACAAGTTTTCCAAGCGCCGTTGGCATAAGCCCGATTGGGCATGCTTCTATGCACGTCCCGCAACTTGTGCATTCTCGCTCTTCCGGGATCCTGGACTTCTCTATGTCTAAAACAAGGATACACCTTATGCTCTTAATTACCGGCACGTCCTTGTATTGCGCAATGCCCCGCATAGGACCTCCGTTTAAGATTTTCCCCTCCTCCCCCCGGAACCCGCCACATTCTTCTATCAACTCGTGAAAGGATGTGCCGATTCTCACCAACAAATTCTTTGGCTCCTTTACGTCTCCTGTTACCGTCACAGCTCGTTCTATAAGCGGAATGCCTTCATATACTGCATCGTATATCGCCTTTGCCGTAGATACATTCTGAACTATCACGCCTATATCGCAGGAGTAGCCACCGGAAGGTATCTCACGGTTCAATATTGTCTTGATAAGGATTCTCTCCGCCCCCTGTGGATATTTAGTCTTCAAGGGGACGACCTTTATTCTCCCATCACCTTCCTTTTCCACCACTGCCCTCATCCTCTCTATCGCATCCGCTTTATTGTCCTCGATTCCCATGAAGCCTCTATCCACCTCGAGCACTTTCATGATTGCTTTCATCCCGTTCACGACCTTATCAGGCTGTTCCAGCATCAACCTGTGGTCTGAGGTCATGCAAGGCTCACATTCCGAGCCATTCAAAATGACCGTGTCTATCTCTTTCCCTTCCGGCGGACTTAGTTTTACATGTGTGGGAAACGCTTCGCCCCCGAGACCCACTATCCCTGCTTCTCTTATCCTTGCTAAGATTTCACGCTTTGTCGCAGTCGCAGGGTCAATAGCGTCCATCATCTCCATCTCTTCCTTACCATCGGATTCAATAATTATACCCTGAACCTCGCTGCCAATAGGGGATAGCTGTGTGCTGATCCCTTTCACCACACCTGAGATGCTTGAGTGAACGGGAGCGGATACGAAAGAATCAGAATCTCCTATCTTCTGACCTGCTTTTACTTCATCGCCTTCTTTCACCAGAGGCTTGCATGGCGCTCCGACATGCTGATGAAGTAGAATAATTACACTGGCAGGTAATTTAGCTTTTTCAATCGCTTTACTAGCGGTTATTTTTGAATCCGGTGGATGTATCCCACCGCGAAAACTATTTAACTTCAACATCAAACCACTTGTTGAATGTATTTAAATAAACTTTTTTCCTTTTTTATTTCTACCGAACATGAAAAAACTGATACCCGAGTTAATCATCATCTCGGTTATAACTGCCGTATTGCTCGTCTGCATAACCGAATACGCGGGTCCGCCGGTGATCGAAAGAACGGAGCAGATGATGGGCACGTATGCCACGATAACGATAATTGATAGCGATACAACAAGGGCGAATCTTGCGATGGACGCCGCCTTTGAAGAGCTAAAAAGGGTAGAGGAGTTAATGTCGCTGTATAACGAAAGCAGCGAAGTCTCTTCTCTTAACAGGAATGGCACTAACTGGACGGCTCTTTCGCATGACACGATTAACGTGCTCAAAAAGGCGGAATATTATTCTAAAATATCAAACGGCTCTTTTGACGTCACCTGCAACCCCTTGTTGGATTTATGGATGGTGAAGGTGAAGGAGGAGGGGAGGATGCCTACGCCGGAAGAGATAGAGGAAGTGCGAGAACTTGTAGGGTATGAGCACCTCGTCATAGATGTAGAGGGGAACAGGGCGAGGTTTGATAAAGAGGGGATGAGCATCACGCTTGGTGGGATTGCGAAGGGCTATGCGATAGATTGCGCTTGTAAAAAGTTGATTGAAGCTGGAATGAAACATGCACTTGTGAACATAGGCGGAGATATGAGAGCGGTCGGAGATAAGAACGGTGTGCCCTGGGAAGTGGCATTACAGAATCCAAGGAATAAGAGCGAGTATATAACGATAATAAAACTTGATAATGAATCGGTTACAACGTCAGGCGATTATGAGCGGTATTTCTTCGAGGAAGAAAAGCGAATACATCATATAATAGACCCAACGACAGGTTATTCTGCCGAGGAATGTATAAGCGTGACGGTAATCACACAAAATTGCTCTGACGCAGATGCACTCAGCACAACGGTGTTTGTGATGGGACCTGAAAGAGGAAAAGCGCTTTTAGATGAGCTCGGCGTAGAAGGGCTTATCATCTCCTCTGATAAGCAGATAATCAACGCAGATTTATCTCTCCTTTCTGCGCACCGATGATTGTATCAAGAGTTGCGATGAATTTCTCTTCGGACCCTTCTGGAATGGTCGCCCCCGCCGCAACCGGATGCCCGCCACCAAACCCCCCTACTTCTCCTGATGCTTTCTCCAGCGCCTTAGCGAGGTCTATTCCACCGGATACAGACATTAGTTTCTTATTACACCGTGCAGATATCCTCGTTTCCGCCTTCTTTCCCTCTTCTACTCTGTCTTTCTTGTTAAACACAATTACCGGCTTACCCGTGCATACGTATTCTGCTACTATCCCGGCTAAAACGCCCGTTACACCACTCTCCTGCACGAAGAAATAGATGATATTTTGCAACTCCTTTATCGCATCTTCCTCGCTTTCTATTCTACTCAACTCAGAAACAAGTTTGCTTTGAATGTTTACGTATAAAGAGGTTGCTTCTTCTACCAGTTTCTCCTCACGCAGGCACAGTCCTATTCCAATTCCCGATTTGCCCAGTCGCCCACACGCATCCACCATTCTCATAAAATCCAGTCCATCCCTTATCACCCCAGAATGGATAATGTACGTGGTTCCAACCAAAGCGTCATCGCTGATTTCGGCTTGCGATTCTCGTAATAGTGATAACAACGCACTGGTCAATCTTCTTTCCTCTTCCTCATTCAAATCGCTTAAAATCCTATCGCCGTCTATACCGGCCTTATTCAAAAACGCATCCACCCACTCTACCTTACCTGCAAGCGGGATATAGGGATCAGTAGCGAAGAGAATCAAATCCCGAATTTTACCATCGCCGAGCTTCAACCCTTTTTTAACGGAGATAACACCTTCTTGTATCGCCTCATCCAGAATCATCTTGTTTATTCCTGTATCAAACTCCAGTTTATCGCCTAATGTTCCTGCTATCGCAAGTCCGGCAAGGTCTATGTTACCTTTAGCGTCGCCTGACATGCACCGTGCCACGAGATAAGAGAGTCCCGCCGCGCAAATTGTGCTACCACGTTCGTTGGCCATCCCGCGCTTTTCCTCCGCGCTGACACAGCAGGGATTTATAAGGACTGCGAAAGCTGCGCGAGATACCGGGACTGAGGTTGAGGGTGCATGATGATCTATGATTACCACGTCCTTCTTTTTGAGGCACTCCGATAGCAGATCAGATTGCGCAGTGCCCATATCGCAAATTATGATCAGATCCTCATCCAAGCCTTGAATAAACGAGCGTTCCAGTTTGCCTACAATAGTTGTATGGAACTGTATACCGCTTCGAATCAGGGCATTACAGATAATCCCCGCAGAGGTTATTCCGTCTGCGTCATAATGAGAGATTACCCGTGCGTATTTATGTCCTTTTATTACCTCCGCTGCCTTTTCCACGCTTTTTTGCAATGTTGTCATATTATTATAATAAGTGCTGAAAACCCCAATAAAACATTCGAAAAGAAAAAGCTTTTTCTTAAACAACCTTTTCTTTATTTTTTATTTATCGGGAAATAAAAATTTTTACAGGGCGTGTGGCCTAGTTAGGATAGGGCGGCAGCCTCCTAACAAACTTTTAGGAAAAGTTTGATCAAAAAATGATGCACAGAACCTTTTAGGAAAAGTTTGATCAAATTGGGAGAAAGCTGCAAATCACGGGTTCAAATCCCGTCACGCCCGTACACGTAACTTTTCACTGTCCACTACGATGACGTCCTTTATCGCTTTAACTGCATCAAAGGGTATAAAGATGTACTCGTCCTCCTTCCTGAACCCGCTTGTGTCAAGCTCCTCCGCAGGTTTAACCACGAGTTCTTTCAACATACCCGTTCCTGCCTCTGCCACTATATTATGCAACGTGCCCATTTCACTACCCTCCGAGTCCACAACCCGTTTATTACTCAACTTCAATGCCGATATTTTTTGCATTTTTATTCCTCCTCTCCTCACACACACCTTCACGTTTTATGTATATCAACTTTTTCATTTTTCTTCCTCACTCCGTAATTTGTCACGGAGTTTTAAAAAATGCTTTCCCCATACTTTAACAAAAAGAGCTGGTTCGCCCCTCGTAACGCTAATCCTTTCTTCTTTTCCTATCGCCCTGTAAAACTGCCCATCTATGACTAACTCGGCATCCTTCATCTCCAAGAGTTCCACACTTATCTCGCTGTTTATATCCACGACTGTGGGCCGTGCGGAAAGTTTAAAAGGAGCAATAGGCACGATTATGGTTGCATTCACCTTTGGATCTACTATGGGTCCGCCCGCGCTCATTGCATACGCAGTGCTTCCTGTGGGAGTTGCAAAAATAACACCGTCTGCTCGTAACCGCTCTAACTCCTCACCGTCAATAAAGATGGCGAAGTGGAGCATCTTCCCGGGTTTCGATGTTATCACGACCACTTCGTTCATCGCATAAGGCATCTTCTCCCTTGCCCCGGTTATCGCTGCAGAAAGCCGCTCTTTACGCTCGACTTCAAACCCTTCTAATAAGCTCGTGAGTGTAGAAACGCTGTTTTCCGGCTGCACTTCTGCTAAAAACCCGATCGCACCCATGTTTATTCCTAATACCGGTGTGGGACTCTTTAATGCATGAAGTGTCCTTAGAATTGTGCCATCGCCGCCAATGCAGATCAGAAGATCCACATCCATCTCTTCTATCTTCATACCGTGCTTTTGGAGTTTATGTGCTGTTGCTTCGTCGAGTATAACCTCAACTCGTTCCTTGACTGATTCGATCAACCTATCTAATACTAATACGTCCTCGTCCCTACCCCTACATACGATCCCAATGCGTTTCGGCTGAATTAAGTTCATTCTTTACTCGGAGAGCCGGAATATCGCTTCAGCTAAATCACCGTTTGTCTCGGTTAATGCGGCTTTTGCTTCTGTCTCGCTGCACCCTGCCTTTTCCATCACTATTTCCACATCCTCTTGAGAGAGACTCACCACAGGCTCAAGCTCAGATTCCGTCTTAGGGCGTTTTACCGGTGTGCCGGTTATTTGATACATCTTCGACCCCGGTGTGTCCATAACGGTAACGACGGCATCCTCAAAAACGAGTTCCGCATCCGCGGTTTTTATCACGACTTCCTCCACATCGCTTATCTCTTCTATGCTTATGCCCATTTGCTTCATTTGCTGGCTTAACTTCTTTGGATTCATGCCTACTCCCTTTCTAAATCCACCGTGCATTTTTCTTTGCCTTCCCTTCCCTTTTTATTAATAATAAGATATAAAGAATATTAGTTAGAAGTGGATTACGTTTAGTTACCAGTAATACGTTACCGCTGTGAAAATGATAATAGAGCAGGACAGAGAGATAAGGGCCCGTGGTCTAGTTGGAATGACGTCGCCTTGACATGGCGGAGGTCGTGCGTTCGAATCGCATCGGGCCCATAAATCTTTTATTTCAATCACAACACTTCTTCTGAAAGTAACAGAGCATATCTGGCTTCGTACCATCCATTGCGCCCAAATTTGCTCACTGCGTTCGCCAACTTCAGATAGACTCAAGACGAAGTTAAACGCAATCAGCGTCTAAACATTTTCAGGAAGTTTTTCAAGCAATTCCCGCCACAATTCAAGCGTCTCTTTCGCTTCCTGCTCATCTAATAGCTCTATTGCAAAACCCGCATGAACAATGACATAGTCGCCTATGTTTGCATCTACCAACGAGATGTCAATCTCACGAGCGACCCCCCCGAAATCTGCCTTTGCCTTTCTCCTTACCCCTTCTTCATTGCTGCTAATCTCCACCACTTTCGCTGGTATTGCCAAACACATCTTTCTTATCTCAACCTTTATCTTTCTTTGTTTCTTAAATGTCCAACAATAGCATTTTGTCCCGCAGAAATTCCGCCATCACCATTTGGTATCTTATCATGAGTTAAAAACTTCAATCCTTTCTCTTTTACCAACTCTTCAGCCATCCTGACAATCGGCACATCATACGAAACCCCGCCGGTTAGCCCGATATACGGAATGCCAGTACTACCACTCGCATCCGCTGCAATCTCCACCATCTCCTTAATTAAAGCATAAACAAAGGAATATGCGATGTCCGCTTTATCCTTTTCCGTGCTTATCCGATACCCTGCCAATTGGGCAAACAACGGCAGTGTCATAACGATTTTACGATCCTTACGTTCAACAAACGTCTCAAATTCATACGTTGGCTCTCCACGCGCTAAATATCGTTCGAGCTTCATTGCTGGTTCACCATCGTACGTCATCCGTTGACAGATGCCAAGATAGCAGGACAACGCATCCAACACCCTGCCGAAGCTACTTGTTTTTGGTGCTTTCGTCAGAAGCTTTTCCATTACGTTCGCTTCCTTTTCATTCACGAATGACGCCGCATCTGCATCTCTTCCTAAAAGCGAAAAAATTGCAAACACTAACCTTCTCGGGTCTTTTATTGCCATTTCGCCGCCAATGAGTGGTATCTCCTCCAGAGACCCAACACGTTCAAACCTCGAATAGCGAGAATGCATGATTTCTCCACCCCATGCTTTCCTATCCACTCCGTATCCCGTTCCGTCCAGGGCTAACGCAACTATTTCCTCCACACCCCTATCGAGCATCAATGATGCTGCGTGCGCCCAATGATGCTGCACCTCAACCAGCTCAATTGAATAATCTTCCGACAGCTTTTTTCCATACTTCTTCGTTGGGTATCGTGGATGCAGGTCTACCCCAATCGCATCAATCTCCGCCATACGTAGCCCTAAAAGTTTCATCATGTGCTCTGTACCGGATGCTAAAAATTCTACCGTTGGATAATGGAACGTGCTACCGATGTACTGACTGGTATAAAGAATACCCTCTTTTGTGATACTGGTCGAGACGTTCTCTCCCGCGCCTAAGGACAAGATCCTATCATTATACGGGACTTTTATGGTTGTGGGGATGAAACCCCGTGATTTCCGCAAGAAGAATTTTCCCCGCTCATAGCACTGAACAACCGAATCGTCCAGCCTGTTCACTATTCTCCTATTGTGTAAGAGGAAGTAATCAGCGTTTAAATTGAATGCTTCCTCATTACTGGTGGCCATTGGTTCTCCAGAAACATTTGCAGAGGTCATAACAATCCCTTCTGACTGCAGATGACGGAACAGAACGTAATGGAGGCCAGAATATGGTGAATACGCGCCAACAGTCCTCAATCCGGGTGAAATAGCCGATAAATCATCAGAAGACGATCTCTTATCTAAAAGCACAATAGGCCTGCGTGCGGAGGTCAGCAATTTTTCTTCGTCTTCGTCTAACTCCACATATTTCGCTATTGCATTCAAATCCCTGAACATCACTGCAAAAGGTTTTGCGGGTCTTCCGTATAACTCCCTCACCCTGGTCGCTTGATCGAATGTGCAGATAAGGTGCATGCCACCCCAACTCTTGGCTATTCCTATAGCGCCTTCATCAACCAACTGTGCAAAGGTCTCTATCGGATTTTTCTCATCCATCACCACCCCTTTTCTGCCATAAAGCGTGTATTTCGGACCGCACCGCGGACAAGAAGTCGTTTGCGCATGAAATCGTCTGTCCATCGGATCTCTGTATTCTGCGAGGCACTCTTCGCACATCTTGAACTCACGCATAGAGGTATTAGCGCGGTCGTAAGGGACATTCTCAATGACAGAGAACCGGGCGCCGCAAGAGGTGCAATTAATAAACGGAAATAGATAACGACGATTATCCTCGTCAAATAATTCCTTTACGCATTCCTCGCATATCGCCGTATCCACCGGAGTAACAGAAGTCTTTTCCCCCTCTGAGCTGTTTAATATCTTAAAATCGTCATAGCCAGCAATAGGCTCATCTATCACCTCGATTTTATCAATTGCAGCAAGTGGCGGCAACTTTTTAAGTAAAGCATTCAAGAATTCGTCCTTTTCTGCACTCCCGGCAATACCGATTTCTACGTTTGAGCCTTTGTTAAGTGGAAAGGGTCAATACATCGCGAACCATTTCATTTGGCAAATAAAGGGTCAATACATCGCGAACTCTTTTAATATAAACTCGAAAAAACGCATCCTTTGTGATGCGTTATGGATATTGAGGAGCAGGAGAGGGTTGATGCCGTAAATCGGTATATTATGGGTGATAAACCATCAAATATTTGTAGAGAGACGAATAGATCAAAGACATGGCTCTTTAAGTGGGTGAATAGATTCAAAACCGGCGAAGAGAAGTGGCATGTATCTTGGTCAAGAGCACCTAAAAATCATGGACGAGATAGAAACAAAGAGATTGAAAAAGCTGTTGTGAACATCAGAAAAGCTCTGATGGAAGGCAACGAGCACGAATCAAAATAT
>JAENXH010000129.1 GCA_016649585.1 Methanosarcinales archaeon | reverse complement strand
ATGCATAGTTACCCATTATTATTTCTGCAAAAGTATAGATATATGAAGAAGAATTGACTAACCATTACCTGAAGGCTAAATCTAAGAATGGAATCCAAAAAAATCCCTCGTAAATCACGGTACATCTGTGGTTATTGCGGCGGCACCGGTAAGAGAACCGGAGATTCAGCATTACCATGCCTTATCTGTGGCGGTGCAGGGCGTAGATCGGCTAAGTTGAAGAAGGAGTGCACATTCTGTGAAGGAAACGGTCGTAGGCCAGGAAGTTCCGCATTACCCTGCCCTACCTGTGGCGGGTGGGGATACACTAAGTGATAAGAACCTATAAACAAATCGTTAATCAAATTCACACCGCTATTTCCACTTCCACATCACAACACCTTCAGCAACCTTCGGCAGGAAGCGTGTGGACTTTTGTGGAAACCCTTTCTTCTCCACTTGTGCCTTGTATTCCACATCGGCCATCCGCAGCGGTTTAAGAAAGAATGCAACACTGTACGCTTCCTTATCCACCTTCTCGATTGCCTCCCGCGGGCTGGAGGTGAAAACTATATCTTCGGGGTTGCCAATAAGCGTTGGCTCAATAAGCCACTCATGCAAGCTTATTACATCCAGCCCAACCCGTTCGCCTCTTTCCGCTGCCAATTTCCTTATCCGCTGCTCATCTGCTCGCAGCACATAGTAATTCTCTCCGTCATACATGCCGAATCTAACATCAAATTCATCGTTGCATTCGTTGAGCTTCGAATAGATAACGGCGTTTTCCGTTTGCTTATCGTAACGTTCTACGGCAAAATTTTCCTTTATCCTCGTCCATAAATCGTCCATGCGACATTGTTTCACACATCTGTGCCAGGGCAGTAATAAAAGCGCTCTATCACCACCTTCTACAAGCATCATCAGCGTGTACGCCGTCCCATCCTCTTGATCTCTACTCAACTGATAAGAAGCGGTGTATCGGTGATGCCCATCAAGAATCATGATCTTTTTGTCACGCATGAGCTGCTGAATTTTAGCAATGATTCCCGCATCCGAAACTTCCCAAAGCAGGTGACGAGCACCTTGTAACTCCACGTCCAGAATTGGCTTTCTCTGCCCCTCTATCTCCAAATTCGGTCTGCGAAAGCCCAGGTAATCTTCAAAGATGCGGTTTATATCATGGTCTGGCATGTTATATTCCGCAACAACCGGCGAGAAATTCATGCCACATGCTTTCATCAAATGGTATCGCTCTCGCATCTTCGCCTCAAAAGTCTTCTCATGTCCTAATACGCTGTGTTCGTTGAGTTTAGTGACTTCCACCAGTGCTACCAGGCCAAAAGCGAAATAGATCTCCCTTCTATCCTCTTCCGGGATTTGCTCCAAAATCGCTTCCGATAGTCTGTATCTAACCCCATAGATATAGAATGATGGTTTTTCCAACTCGGTTAAAATCCTATCAGTGAGAACGCGCTCTAAACTACTTTTTGCATAATCTACAAATTCGTCTTCTGCTACACCCTCTTTTCTCGTGGTAAAGTGGATTACATTGTCCTTCGTCGCTGCGTAATGTTCGTACTGGTACGCGTCAATAGTATCGTAAACAGGGCATACCAGTTCAGCTCTGCTTTCCAGATTCGGGTTCAGTATCGTCGCCTTGAAGGGTTTTATATTAACCATTAGTTTTGTAACCAACCTAATGTTTTATATGTACCACTATTACTTATCGGTGATAGTAAGTAGATAGATGAGTGAGTTTACCACCCAACAAAAGGGTCTAATTTATATATGTATACCAAACCATATATAAAAACCATGGTGGCTACCAGTGTAAAAAATAAGTCGGTTGTAGAAGCAGATACCAAAGCGGTTGGCACTAAATTAACGCTGAGAGAAATCAGAGAAATCCAAGGACTCATAGAAGCAAATATGTATATCAGTATTTCAGACTTTGTAAGAGAGGCTATAAGGGACAAGCTGCGTGCTATAAAGGTGGTTAAGGCGCGTGATATTACTTATGAAGAGGCGAAGAAGGAAGTGTTGGGTTATTATCGGTCATACAAAGAGGCGTATCCACATGAAGTTGCTGATGATTTAGAATTGGACTACGACCTTGTCTGGATGATAACCGAGGAGTTAAAAGAAGAAAAAAGGCTTGAGGTGGTCGAATGAAGACCTATACCGAGGAGGGAGATACAATTGTCGGTGACATTTTGGTCGGAGAAGCGAGGAGCATCTCTAAGCCTCGTGTCATCATAAAGACGGGTAAGCATAAAGCACAAAGGATAATCCTAAGAGAGAATGCACGATGTAGGATAGAGAAGAAATTACGTTTCATAAGATAAGATTCGCGTGTAATCATCGTCTCATCTGCTTTAAGTCGTTCCGCGATGAGCGGAGATTTAGTTCACAGTTGCTCGTGCAGTCTAACCGCATAATTAAAGATTTATCTATCAAAACTTAGTTACTTAGATATAACGGGTCGAGGAGTTACGTAAGTTATGGAAACGGTTGAAAAAGTTAAATGGATGCAATTGCCACGGGATGTCTTGATCGGACATGATGTTTTGCAGGAGATAGGCACGATCTGCAAGCACTTAGAGGTAGGTAAAAGGGCGATTATCGTTGCTGATAGCCGCACGCGAAAGATAGCTGGAGAGACCGTACTTGAGATTTTATCCGATGTCGGATACGAGGTCAACCTGGTAGAAGTGGGTGGAATAAGCAGAGAGAACATAGGAGTGGTGAAAAAAGTAGCGGCTGAGGATAAAGCGGAGTTCGTGCTCGGCGTCGGTGGTGGGAGTATCATAGACACCGGAAAAATACCTGCTTCTGAGCTTTGCATTCCTTTTATTTCTGTGCCTACCATAGCATCACACGATGGCATAGTCTCACCACGGGCATCTCTGAAGGATAAGGACAGAAGGAATCCAGTTTCCATCCAGACACCGGCACCACTCGCTATTGTTGCAGACACAAAGATAATATCGTCCGCTCCTTACCGGTTTACTGCTGCTGGCTGCGGCGATCTCCTTGCCAACTACACCGCTGTGAAGGATTGGCAGCTTGCACACCGGTTAAGGAACGCGGAATTCAGCAGTTACGCCGCGGCACTTTCTGAAATGACCGCAAATATGATCATGGAGAACGTCAAGGAGATAAAGAAACATGACGAACAATCCACCCGGACAGTGGTAAAGGCATTGGTCTCCAGCGGCGTTGCAATAAGCATCGCAGGATCATCCGCTCCTGCTTCTGGCTCTGAGCACAAATTCAGTCATGCTCTGGATATGATAGCGGAAAAACCTGCTTTACACGGCGAGCAATGCGGTGTTGGCACCATAATGATGACACAACTGTATGGGGAGAACTGGCAGCGTATCCGAGACGTGCTGCAAGAAATCGGCGCTCCAACGACTGCAAAGAAGTTGGGCATAAAAGACGAAGAGATACTCGAAGCGCTGACCTACGCGCACAAAATAAATCCCGGCAGATATACCATATTGGGTGATTCAGGACTCACGTATGAGGCGGCAGAAAGGCTTGCCCTGGTCACCCAAGTGATAGAATAGAATAATTAAGGATACGGAAGAGAAATGGCGGGGCTGTAGAATAGGTTAAAGAGAGGTAATGAGGAAAAAATGGAAGAAGGGCGGCTTGTAACGTTAATTGGTACGGAATTAGCGAAAGAAGGTGAAGAGTTCATCTTTTTAGGTGCGTCAAATAAATGTGAAGAGTGCAAGTTGAAAAATGCGTGCACAAACCTTGAAGTAGATAGGCGGTACAGGGTAGAGAAAGTAAGAGATGAAATGAAGCATGATTGTTACATCCACGAAGATGGTGTATGTGTGGTAGAAGTGACAGAAGCGCCTATAACGGCGGCGGTAGAAGGGGCATACACGTTCAAAAACTCTAAAATTGTTTTTGCGCCTCCCAATTGTAAAGAATCCGATTGCGAGCTATTTGATTCGTGCCATCCCGCAGGTCTAAGAGGGGGGGATAGATGCATTATTTTAGAAGTAATCGGCGACGCACCAGTGGAATGTAAAACGGGGCGGGTTTTAAAACTGGTGAGTATGCGTAGGGAAGCTATTTAGAGCGGTAAAGGAGAAACTGGTGGCTTTTGAGAGGTATGTGGAGGCGCGTGAGATCATTGAGCGGGCAGGGTTATCAAATGCAGACGAAATATTGGCGCACTTAGGCTTCATCGTAAAGTGGAAGGGGTTGGATGTGAATGAGGCGAGGATTGCACTTCAATAAGTGGTGTATTAAACCACCAAAAAAATTCTGACGTTTGGTTTAAGGTGCCGAAGGTAGCGGGTACCAGAACTTCTAGTTTTAGTGCAAGTTTGATGCTGGACTCTGAAAATCAAATTCGAAACAGAG
>JAENXH010000128.1 GCA_016649585.1 Methanosarcinales archaeon | reverse complement strand
TTTGCCCTTCTGGACATCGCTGTTTCGCACGCGTACCTTGAAGATGGTATAGCGTGTTCTTGGCACTTGAACGCCCATGACCTCGCCAGCTTCGAGTTTGCCAATTACTGGCTGGACATCAGACCGTATATGGCGATACTTCTTAGCAAGTGCCCGCAGGTTACGTTTGAACTCAGATGTATACACGATATGCACCTGTTCGGCAGGTTCACTCGGCATCAATGCTCTCCCACAGTTCTGACACTGGCAGGGTATCACCTGCTAATGCTTCCTCCCAACCTTTACGGAAACTTGCTTCAGCGGGCTTTAATGCTACGCTCTCGCGGAACAAGCGAACAATCTGAAGCAGATTGGGCAAATATTCTTCAGGCACACCTTTTATTTCCTGAACAATCTGTTCTTTAGAGACAGATACTTTAGCTGTCATAATTACTTCTCCCGTCTTGGTTATACATACACTCTCTCGCTTAACTTATTCTATCTCATTCTATATCTATAAATTTTTAACTGTATGATTTTACTTCAATCTAATCGCAGGTATCCAATAATTAGATATTTTGCGAAATATGATGCTTATTTTTAGTTATAAAGCCTTATATGAGCTTCTTTTTGTTGTGATTTTGAATTGCGAGACGGCCTCTGAATTCGGGGGGGGCATCCACGAAGCCGTTGGTTAAGATTTTCTTATGATTCTTCCTACATTTTGGGAATTCCCCCATCTATATATCCTAACGAAGGTATAGGTGGGCTGGGATAAGGACATGGGTCAGTTGGAACTTCTGATCCCCCGGAGCTTCCTTTCGCTGCTTCTCTACCCCACTTTCTCTTATTCCATAAATCCCTCAGACGATTTTTAATCAAGTTTTTAAGCTCATCTGGGGTTTTAAATGATTTTTTGGGAGTATGCTTCTTTTGGATCTCTTTTATCCATCTATCAGCTTTCTCTTCCCTATCCTTGACTTCTTTGATATAAATTAGAACGCAATCCTCTTCAATTTCAGAACAAGCATCTTTATACTCTTTGTGGGTTGGAGACTCTCCGTATTTATAGTATCCATACTCCGAACCTAAGATTAGAACATATATGTCGCTATTTCCAATTCCTTCGGATTGGACCTTATATGTACTTTTCCCACTGGGTATCTCTTTCGTGTTTTCCCAATCCCAAACCTTAAGTGGTATGTCTTCGTCATTCCAAAGCTCAAAGATGCCCTCGCTCGTCTTATTTCGTTCCTCTTTTAATTCATCGAGTCTCGAGCTTATGAAAACCATTGGTGGCTTCTTATTATTCATAATTCTTTATTCCACTTTTCTAAAAGTTTCTTATCATTTTTAGTAAGTAGAGAAGTATTATATTTCTTCTCCAAGTTATAAATTGCATCATATATCTGGATTGCGGTTTTAATGTTCTTTTTAATATAATGAACTTTGGCTTGGAATCTATAAGCCTTGGAAATGTCACGAAGCGCAGCAGGCAAAGGCAAAGCTTGAATCCAATATAATATTGCCTCATTAAGATTTCTCCAAGCATCATCATTGACATTTCTTTCATTCATTCCAGTTTCTTTTGCTTTTCTCCAATAAGCATCTCCTAAACTCCAGTAAATACTTTCAGCCTCAAATTTTGTAAGAGGCAATGCTTCTTTTGCTAACTCTATGCCTTTGTCGTATTCACCATTTTTTATTAGTGTTTGTGACTCAAAATATAATGGATTTGCTCTTTTTTGTGCCTCGGAAAATACAGCATATTCCTCTATGCTTGCTTTTTTTAGTATCAACTGAGTGATTTCAGAAGGACTTAAATTAGTATAATTTGGATCTAGTTTCCGCAGTATCTCATCTTCACTTAGATTTATGGATTTCTTAACAACGACTTTTTCATCTTTCTGCTTCGCAGTTTCTTTAGACTCACCTTTGCGTAATCCTTTCGCTTCTTCCATTTTTTCAACCATCCAATTTATCCCGTTCAAAAATTGTTTTTAGTTTTATTCGTCTTTCAAGATGAGCAGAAATGAGATGGCGTAAGGAGAACACCTAGTGCATGTTAGGCATAGGTGGCAAATCTCCTTAGTGGTTACAGATATCATTTTAGGATCGCTAAGGATACAATCTCCTTCATGAGTTTAAAAGCTTCCCAAAGAGAGTTATCTTATCACTAGAAATTTAGATTGTGTCCGCGGTTTATAATAAGACGGATACATAACGGCAGATTTTTTAAGACTTATACCAATACCTCTTTTATCTCCGCTATCGGAACACGAACTTGCTTCATCGTGTCTCTTTTCCGTACCGTCACCGTATCGTCTTCCAGCGTTTCGTAATCTATGGTAATGCAATAAGGCGTGCCGATCTCATCCTGGCGGCGATACCGCTTACCAATACTGCCTGAATTATCATATTCAACGAAGAATGACGCATCCCTGAGCTTCTGAAACACCTCCCTCGCCTTGCTCTTCAACTCGTCCCGGTTAAGCAACGGGAACACCGCCGCTTGTATCGGTGCTATCTCGCTTTTAAACTGGAGCACTTTTCTTTTCTCTTTGCCCACCTGCTCTTCATAAAAAGCACTTTCCAGCAATGCATAAATTATCCGATCTATCCCAAACGAAGGCTCAATCACATGCGGTACGACCTTCCCGGACTCGGTATGCACGCGCATATCAACATTCAAAGACGATGCATGCGCTGAAAGGTCATAATCACCTCGATCCGCTACACCCACGATCTCCATCCAGCCATACCTATCACTAAGGAACTCTGCATCCCAGCAATCTGTTGCATAATGCGCCATCTCATCCTGCCGATGCTGCCGGAAGTGTAATTTAGCGCGTGGAAGTCCTATGCTCTCCAGGAACTCATCCACTCTCGCTATGTGATAGCCCAGATACTCATTTGCAATTATCCCGCGACTAACCGCTTCCTCTACACTCTTTTCCTCCGCTTCACCGTCACTTGGAACGATCCTCAGCTTTCTATCCTTTACTTCCTCAAATCTTGGGTGGTTGTTCTTCTCAGCAGGGTCTACAAAAAGTTCCACCTCGGCCAGCGTAAATTCCCGCAGTCGAATAAGGCTTTGTCTCGGTGAGATCTCGTTCCGGTACGCCTTCCCGATTTGTATTATGCCTAAAGGCAGTTTATCACGGTTGAACTTCAGCAAGCGTTGAAAATTGATGAAGATGCCCTGTGCAGTCTCAGGTCTCAAATAACCTTCGCTTTTCTTAGCCGCTTGTTCGTCACCTTCACCTTTAGTCACCCCTATTCTCGTCTGGAACATCAGATTTAACTCGCCAGATGCTTCAAGCTCACCACCACATTCCGGGCATTTCACATCTACATTCACATTTTCGTCCACACGGGAAACACTTTTGCAGCTCTTACACATCACTGTGGGGTCTGTAAAGCTCTCCAAATGCCCTGACGACTCAAATATGTCCCTCGGTGCGATGGTCGTGGTCTCGATCTCGTAAAAGCCCTCGCGCCTGTAAAAATCTCGCCATTTTCCCTCCACTCGTCTTTTTAACAATGCGCCTAAAGGGCCGTAATCATAAAAACCCGCTGCACCACCGTAGATCTCAAACGCCTGCCATATAAAGCCCCTTCTACGAGCGAGCTCTGCGGTTTCGTCCTTCCTTCCTTCTTTACCGGCTCCAACCATCTCTTATTGTCCCATTCGTCCCTCTTATTTTAGAACACTAATTTTTAAAATAAAATAAGAAACGGATATCCTTCTAATCTCTTTTAGCACCGTTTTTCTCTTCCAAACTACTGAAGTAAAACCCGCAAAAGATCTCTATCTATGAGCATCCCTATCAACTTTCCTCGCGCAGAAATAACGGGAAGCTGGTCGAACCGACCTTCGATCATCATCTTTGCACATGCACCCACCTCAAAATTGCGAGTCACTGTAATTACTTCCTTCACCATTACATCCTTTACAAGCTTATCTGGCAATCTTATCCTCGATACACTATAGTACAGTTTCATTGTATCCCTCATCCCATCTAATGACCATTGGTCCCCGTCAGAGCCCAAAGATAAGTCCGAATGTCCCATCCCTTCTTCTATTACCGCAGCATTTATCAAATCCTGATCGGTTATCAATCCCGCTATTTCGAACTCTGAATTGAGAACTGGAACTGCTTTTACCCTCGCAAGTTCCATTAGTCGACCTGCAACGGATAACGGCATCTCGTCCCACAGAGCGATGGTCTTATCTCTTATGTAGCCGTTTATGGGTGTCTTATCCTCCCCTCTCGCTATTTCTCTAATGAAATCAGTAACTGTTACCAACCCTACGAGCTTCTCGCCATCAACTACCGGTAAACGGCGTATAGCAGACGAACGGATAACTTTAGCCGCTTCTGCAATGGTCGCTTCTGGACTGATTACAATGGGGTCCCTTCTCATTAGCAATGCTACCTGTTC
>JAENXH010000127.1 GCA_016649585.1 Methanosarcinales archaeon | reverse complement strand
GTATATAAGCTTTGTGGCTGCGGTTGAAGTAACCAGAATTTACTGGAATAGTTTATAGGAGCTAAACACATACCAAAAATGAACACAATTAATATCACAGTTAAGTTATTTCTCTCAACCCCACTCTTCTCTTTCCTTCGCCAGTACCTTCAGTATCTCCTCGTAAACCTTTTTTAATTCCTCTTTACGCACGCGTCCCAGAAGCTTCGCTATTACCAATTCCGGTGTGCTCGACCCGATATGATTGAACATAGGCTGTCGGTCAACGATAATATTCCCCGCAGCATCCAGGCCCTCGGACTCGATGCCGTCCACCCGCACCTTTCGCATACTGATATGCGGCAATAATTCGTGAATCAAATGCGTGATCATCACAGCCAGCGTATCTTTCGGCAGGTTGTTTAATACCGATGCCATTATCCGTCCCATAGCGCCGGGTTCGGTAAGCGCCTCTAATTCGTCTATTAACACTACCTTCGCACCTTCTCGCATGAATATCCGGCTCAATGCGCGCATGGAATATTCAAACGACCCGGTTTTCTTTATCATCTTCCGCCGGTACACGTACAGAGGCTGCAAAGGCATTTCCGCTCGTTCCGCAGGCACTGGCAGACCAAGATCCGTGAGGATAAGCGAACTTGCAAGCATAACCAGCAGACAGGTTTTACCGCCGCTATTCGCCCCGGTAAGGGTTGCTACCGGATGCGGTGTGGCGCCAAAGATGCCTAAATCCGTTTTACCTACCGAATAAGAAACCGGCACCACCTGCTCCCCGCCTTTAAGCTCTTCATCAACTAAAAACAGGTTTCTGCCCTTAATCACGCCCAACCCGTCTTCGGCTATTTCCGGTATAGTCAACCCGAAGTCCAGGCTAAATCGCGAAACGGCAAGCATAAAATCGAAATAGAAAAGCTGTTTGATCGCGGTGCTCACCGCTTCGCTCTGCACCTCTAATTGCGTTGCACCATCTCTCGACTGGTAATACCGTCTCTCCCTCATTCTCCGGTTATACCGCTGTCTCAACAGCTCAGTCTTTCCACGTGAGAATTCAAACGGCGGTCCCCGCTCCAGGTTCTCATACGCGCTTTCCCACAGAATATCTTTATCCTCCCCGGTAAGCATCAACTCATCTGCCATGCTCACCACGACTTCATCCAGGTAAGCTTTAAAATCATCGGCACCTCCGCCACTTCTCATAATCCGGTCTACTTCCTTGTTTAGCGCGTCCTCCCACCGGTACATCACCTCATCGAAGTTTGCTTCGCGGGTACTCTCTCCCGTTTCTATTCTTCCTATGCACGCCATCACCGCTTCTAAATCCGTTACTGCGATACCATTAAACAAAAGTGAATCCGTAAGTTCCTCAAAATCAGTTAAGAGCCGTATCACCGCTTCTATCGCCTTTCGCTTAGCCATGAAAGAATTGACCACGAACTCAGGATAAATCACGCAGATATCTGACAAATCATCATCAGTTATGGTTATGATGCCCGGTTCGTCAAACGCTCCCTCATCCTCTCCTCCTTCACCGACCAGCAAAATAATATCTTCTTTTTGCAAAAGCTCTTGCGCCTTATCTACAGAATCAACAACATCTACACGCACGAAATCGCCATAAAGTTCCTTTATCGTTGCTTCTAACCCTCTTCTACGAGTAGCGATAAGCGGTGATTTCCCTAAACTCAGGTTCTCTATCTCTGCTTCAGAGAGTATTTCTTGCACCTGCGCTATTCTATCATCACCCAGTAGCTCCTTCAATCTTTCGCTCTCATGCACATCATCAAATCTCTTTTGCAGTTCCTCCCAGTCAAGGGTAGGAGTGCGTGTAATAACCAGCTCCCGTCCATTCTTCGTTGTCGCATAGGCTGCGAGAATTTTCAAAATCTCTTTCTTTAATTCCCTCGTCTCTTTTGTGCAGAAGACGTCCCGCACTTTATAGCCCGCCAAGTTCTCGTTATTTTTTAGCACTAACTTCTCCGCTTCTCGTACTTTTATTCCGAGCATCGAAGATAAAGCATCCAGATCAGGAAACTCTACTGCGTCCTTCACATGCGGCTTCATAAACTGCGGCATATACGAATACGATTTAATGAGCATAGTCGTGACTCCCCTTATGTACATCTATAGTCAAATTTTTTCGTCCCCCTTATGTACTCGTCAAAGGATAAATCGCGTTCTGCAATCATTTCATTTATACTATTCCCGCTTTGATTATATATCAAGATGTAATGCACCTACGAATACCAGAGCTTATGCTCGGAACTTCTCCATTCATTGGAGCGGGACAGTTTGGTGTAGTTATACTCAGTAGAGATGGGTGAAGACGAGATATGGTAAAGAGGAGAGTGGTGATAATTGGAGGAGGAGCTGCGGGAATAGACGTTTTAGAGCTCTTGCTCAGGGGGCAAGAAGGTGCAGAAGAGACGGAGATAACACTAATAAAGAAAGAGACGGAGGGCTTCTTCTCAAGTTGTGGATTACCCTTTGCGCTGGGGGGGATGTATAGCATAACGGATCTCGTTCTATTTGAACCAAACTTTTACATTGATAAAGGCGTTGACTTCAGAACAGGGACTGAAGTTACGAGCATCGATTTGGAGAATAGTTATGTGCGTGTTGATACTGGTGAAGATATAACATATGACTACCTGGTAATAGCAACGGGCAGTAAGCCCTTTATTCCACCGATAGACGGCACGAACCTTGAAGGAGTTTTTACATTATGGGGAAGGGAAGACGGAGAACGGCTAAAAGCTGCGATGGATGCAGAGGGAACAAACGCCGCCGTGGTTATTGGTGGTGGAATAATCGGGCTGCAAGCAGCAGTCGCGTTCTCAAAAAAAGGTATAAAGACGACTGTCGTGGAAATGTTCCCTCATCTTCTACCTTCCATTTTAGACGCTGATATGGCGTCAATAGTCCAAAAACGGCTGCGTAAAGATGTTACTTTCATTCTCGGTAAACTAGTAAGTGCTATAAGAGGTAAACAGCACGTAGAATCGGTTATAGTGGGTGAAAAAGAAATTCCGACGGATTTAGTGCTGCTATCCGCGGGAATGCGCCCAAATGTGGATATTGCGAAAGAAGCAGGGATAGAAATAGGCGAGAGAAGGGGAGTAGTGGTAGATCTGTCTTTGCGTGTCAAAAAAGGGAACTCTTATTTGAACAACGTATATGCTCTTGGTGATTGCATAGAGGTGACAGATGCGGTTACAAATCGGCCAAGGCTAAGTCAGCTTGCATCCACTGCATTGATACAGGCACGGGTGGTCTCTAATAACCTGCTTGGTATCAGTTCTTCATACGAACCTTGCCTAAGCCCAACGGTAACCGCTATCTCCGGTATGCAAGTGGGGAGTGTGGGGGTTACATCTGAGACCGCACAGAGACACGGAATAAAAATAAAAGTTGGAACTGCGATTAAATATACAAAGGCGAGATTCTTTCCTACCAGGAAGCTGATAATCGCGAAATTAATCTTTGAGGCATCTACCGAGAAGTTAATAGGAGCGCAGCTAATCTCGGAGGAGACCGTTGCAGAGCGGATAAACGAGCTTACATTGGGTATAAAAGCAGGGATAACTGCAACTGATATATATATGAGGGAACGGTGCTTCGAGCCTTCTCTTACCATGGTTGAAGATGTTATAGTCGATGCGGCGTTAAAAGCTCAAAAGCAAGAGTGAGGATGAAAAAGATTAAGCCGCAAAATTTCTATCTTACTTCCCGTACCTCCGATTTCCCATACGCCTTTTGCACCACGATTATATGAACACTCGGGTCGGTTACGGTTATCTGGCTTGGCGTAATCAGCAAGCACTCGGACCCTTTCATTGAGGAGATCATCATCTTATATACCTCTTCGCGATTCCGCGGGTCCATGTGCAGATCGAACTCGTCCACCGCACGGAAAGGAGACTTCAACATCTGTTGAATTGAGAGCAGGAACGCCATCACCGACGCTGACCGCTCTCCGCCACTTTGCGTATAGTAATCAAACAGAACCGGTTGAGAGCCTCTGAACCCAACATGAAGTTCTAAACCTGCGTTCTCTATGTCGCCATCTACGACATTAACCAGCCGAGCTAACCCCGTGGCACCTATACCGGACATAATTTGCTGGAAAGAACTGTTGGTAGAATCTAAAAGGTCTGTTATCGCCTTCTGCCAAATTTTCTGCCGTGCATCAAGTTCCTTCAGTCCCTCACGCTTATTCGCGGCTACTATCTTCGATTTCTCTTGCAACTCCTCAAACAACTTTGAATAATTTGTGTATATTTCCTCGGTCTCTTCCGGTATCTTGCCCAGCGCTTCGATCTTCGCGCCTACAAACCCTATTTCATTCTCTATCTCGCTCTGTTTCCTTTCAGTTTCTATCCTTTCACCTGCTTTTATAAGTAGCAACACGGCCACCTTAAATGTAAGTAGTAATGCAACGAGTTATCTTTGGTCCCCTACTG
>JAENXH010000126.1 GCA_016649585.1 Methanosarcinales archaeon | reverse complement strand
TCCGCAGTTACGTTTATCCAGAATGCCTCAGAGGTATAAGGGAATTCTGACATAACCGAAGAAAAATTCTCACAAGTTGGCGTCCAGTAGGTGTAGACTGTTGTGTTCTCGCCTGCGCCCACGCCTGACACTGCCACACACCCTATTTTGTATGTGGTTATGCTGTTCCTAACAGCGAAGCAAACATCAAATGCTCCTGCTGGTTGGTCTCCCTCGTTGCCCACCACTGCAGTGACGTTATTGCTTTCGTTAATGTACGCTCTGACTATATCGTCGCCACGTGTATCGCCGGGATTTATGATGATACGGGTCACGTTCAGATCAGGCAGTGCCGATGTGCTCCCAACCAGTGCTATCAGCGCTAATAGTGCGATAGCAGCTATAACAACACCATTCTTCCAATTTTTCATTTTTCTTCTTCTTTTACCTCCATCATCTCTTCTTTTTATTTATCTTTGTAAGATATAAAACCACTTTGTTGATACTCCTTATAAACTTTATGATATAAATATCGTTAAATATAAGATTGATATTCTGATAGGTAGAGTTTTTACCTTATTAATAAAATAAAGTGTTACTTGCTCTGTGCGTTCTCTTTTAAAAAACTCCTCATAGCCCTTCTCTATCTATATCTGCCTTAAAGCATCCAGAGGGCTCAATCTCGCCGCTCGCCTCGCAGGATACAAACCAGACACAATCGAAAGCACCAGCGAAATAGCGAATCCCACCGCCAGTATCGAAGGAGTGATTGCGGTAATACTACCTGCTTGTAAGCTTGCACCCAATTCGCCACCAAGTGTACTTACCAAGAACGGTTTACCTACGAGGTCTATCATTACGGAAAAGCCAATACCGAGCAAATCACCCAAAATACCACCCATAACTCCTATAATCAGACATTCCGCGAGGAACATCTTCATAATATCCAAATCCGATGCTCCCAAAGCCTTTGACAGCCCTATCTCTCTCGTTCGCTCGTAAACCGAGATAATCATCGTGTTCACCACCATAAGAGCACCGACAACGAGCGAAATACCGGAAAAAAAGCCTAAAACCAGCGTTACTGCCACCATTAATCTGTTCACTTCGTCAATCACATCCTGCGCGGATTGTGCGTTCAACCCAATTTCCTCTATCTTCTCCCGTACAGAAGCTACAAAAGCAGGGTCATCTACTTTTACCAATAAGCCATCATACGCATCCTTCTCATCCATCTCCATCGCTTCCGTGATACCTACAAACACCTGATTGTCATGCTCATCACCTGCTGATTCCAGTATACCCACGATTTTAACTACCGTACTTTTATCCCGTGGAGGCCCTTCCTCTCCATACAGCCGGATTTTAGCACCGAACTCATCGCCAACGCCTAAATCCTCTGTCACTGCCAACCTCTTTGCAACGTCATAGCCCAGCACAATCTGGGTGTAGTTGCTATGCGTACTCTCATCAAACCAATTTCCTTGCTCTAATTGCAGATTACTATGAATACCTCTGTATTCTGGCGTAACCCCCTTAACTGCAAGATAGGTATTATTCTGCGTGACGTACGAGTCCTTCACGTATGGAGCCACGAATAAAACGTTCTCCTCCTGTTTAATCGCTTTGATTTTTGATTCGGTTATTAATGTAACGTTTCCCGCTTCTGCACCTGCCGAAACCTCTACCGTGGTGAGATCATGTGAAGCTTTGATTTGCTCAACCGCCTGAACGCGAATTCCCTCGCCCAGAGCTGTTACGCCAATTACCGCTGCGACACCTATGGCTATACCCAGTACGATAAGAAACACCCTCAATTTCTTCCTCCTCAACTGCCTGCCCGCTAATAAAAATAATTCCATCATCGTTCCTGTTCCTGAATCCTCCCATCCAATATCCTGATTACCGTGCCCATCCTCTTCGCTGATTCAAAATCATGGGTCACCATTATGATAGTCATCTTCTCTTCATTGTTTAAACGCGTGAGCAGATCCAATATGCTTCTCCCCGTCACGGAGTCGAGGTTCCCGGTAGGCTCGTCAGCTAATATAAGCTTTGGGCCGTTGGCAAAGGCTCTTGCGATAGCCACCCGCTGTAGTTCACCGCCAGAGAGTTCAGAAGGAAGGTGATTGGCACGTTTCTCCAGACCGACCAATGCCAATAACTTCATTGCCTTCTCTTTTCGCTCGCTTTTTGACTTTAGCGGTTTATTGAAATACATGGGGTACTCCACGTTCTCCACCGCATTCAACGCGGGTATCAAATTGAATGTTTGGAACACGAAACCCAAAAATTTCCTACGCAATATCACCAACGACCTCTTATTTCTATAATCCACCTGTGCACCATCCAAAAATACCTTGCCCTTCGTTGGTGAATCGAGGCAGCCGAGGATATTTAAAAGCGTAGATTTTCCAGACCCGGAAGGACCCACAATTGAAATGAACTCGCCTTCTTCTATTTTTAAGTCCACACCGTCTAATGCAACTACTTTCTCCTTACCCATCCAATAGTATTTTGTCAATCCCTTCGTTTCAACCGTCATTTCGTTTCGTCTCCTCGTTTTCCTCTATCTTCTCCACGACCAGCACCGCATTTGTTACCATCATGTAATCATGATTATCCTGAATCGCCGCAAAGTTGTTCGAAGGCTTCAGATAATCCGTAACGTCGCGCTGGTCAACTCCTATTTGGACAGCATCGTTCGCAATATACACATTGCTCCAAGCTCCTCCACCGTATCCAAACAATAGTCTGACCAACTGCTTTAGTAACGGAAGCTTGCTGAGCCAGCCACTTTCCTCATTAAAGTATAAGCTATTATGCGCGGTCTCTCCGCCTGAGCCGTATCCACCAGAAGGAGCAACGGTTATTAAATGCGCTTTTCCTACTGTTTTTACGTCTATCTCTCCGTCAAAGTAAATCTTACTGGTCGCCATCTCCGGCGTGATGCCATATTCCGCATAAATCATGTCGCAACCTTCGTTGACCCAATATTCGATGCACGGGCAATCCGGATCTTGATCCTGGCACTCGTATGTCACCAATAACCCGATTCCTTGAACACAGAACGTGCTCCCATTCGCATCCACGTTCTTTACGGTAACCGAATAAGAATAAGAATCGCCGACCTGATTTGTCTTGGCCATATTTAAATTGCAATCGTAAACACTAACACCAGAAAAGTAATCGTAGCTGCCCACAAACCCCTTCGTATCCGTATAGGTTGTGACAAAGCTCAGAACTTCCTTTTCAGCCGATACCTCCATCGTGGGATACACCCCTACATTCTCTTTCTTGCTCCAAATCCAGTAAACATACAGCCGGGCTAATTTCACCTCTTTAGCACTCAAAACACTAACATCAAAATTGACGGTGTACGTTTCGTTATGCTTTATACCCCCACTGTATTCGCTATCGCCCAAAGTAAAAACTACGGCACCACGGATTTCATCATGCGCGATGGTATTAAGCGGTTTATCTCCCGCGTATGAACCCGACGCAATAGGGTGGGGAATGGATAAAATGGAAAATATAATCAGTGCGAGAAGAAAGCGACTAAAAATCGAATGTGATCTCATCTGCGTTATTATCCCTCCTGTAATCTTCAATCTCATTTTTTTCATCTACCACTGCTCGTATGCTGTGTGTTCCTTCCACGCTCAACTTACTTACCCTCTCCTTTTGTTGTCACAATACCGAGATTTATTGTTTAATATTAATAAGTCTCCACTTTTTTATATTACCGGGCCTCTAAAAAAGTCGCTTTTCAAGAGTCAACAATAAGGACAAAATCAAAAGTTTTTTCTTAGCACCGCTTATTGTTAACATGTGGAGAACGAGGGAGGAACAATGGAAGAGCTAAGGGCACAGATACGGAAATATGCGCTGCAGAACGCCGTGAAGTATGGGAAATCGCCTAAGAAGGATGTAGTGCTGAAGAGAATGCTTGCAGAACACCCTGAATTGAGAAAAGATGCTAAAACTATCTCAACAATGGTGAAAGAGGAGATAACGCGCATAGGATCAATGAGCAAGGAGGAACGCGCGGAAGAATTGGCTACAATTGCTCCAGAATTAATGGATGAATTAACGGCAAAGGAAAGAGAGGAGAAGAGTGTTGAAATTGGACTACCCGAACTATCGCATGCAAAAGGCGAAAACGTGGTGATGCGGTTCGCACCCAACCCGAACGGCGCGGCAACACTTGGCAGCGCTCGCGGCATTATTATCAACTCGGAATATGCCAGGATGTATGATGGCAAATTCATTTTGAGATTTGACGATACCGATCCGGTACTGAAACGCCCGTTATTAGACGCATATGACTGGTATCTTGAAGATTGCGACTGGTTGGATGCGAAGCCAGATGAGGTGATAGTGGCATCGGAGCGTATAGATCTGTACTATAAGTATGCGGAGGAGTTGCTAAATAAAGGCGCGGCTTATGTCTGTTTCTGCCCTGCGGAGACGTTTAAACAGTATAAAGACCACAAACGACCATGTCCCCATAG
>JAENXH010000125.1 GCA_016649585.1 Methanosarcinales archaeon | reverse complement strand
TGAGAAGCCGAACAATTCACCTTTGAGTTCTTCTAATGTACGGCCAAAAATGGCTTCTGCCACGGGATTAACAAACAGAATAGCACCATCGCGTCCGGTAACAACAATACTATCAGCGCTATTTTCTATCAGATTGAGGTAATTTATTCGATTTTTCTCCAGTTGCGCCTCCGCCTGCTTCCGCTCGGTGATGTCTCGTATTGATATAAGGTGGGCAGGTTCTCCCTCCCATTCCGTCTCCGTCACACGCATCTCCCCTGTACCTGTCTCTCCACCTCGACGGGTAATGTCAATCTCCGTTGATTCGCCGGCCATAATAGTAAAGCCAAACAATTCACCTTTGAGTTCTTCTAATGTACGGCCAAAAATGGCTTCTGCCGCTGGATTAACAAACAGAATAGCACCATCGCGTCCGGTCACAACAAAACCATCTGCGCTATTTTCTATCAGATTGAGGTAATTTATTCGATTTTTCTCCAGTTGCGCCTCAGCATGCTTTCGCTCAATTGCATAGCGTATGGAACGCACGAGTACGTTGCTATCCATCCGACCCTTAACCAGATAGTCCTGCGCCCCGGCTTGAATTGCTTTAACGCCAATCGTTTCATCCATAAGAGCGGTCACCGCCACGATCGGCACTTTTGGTGCTTGAGCATGCACTCTGTTAAAGGTAGTTAACCCTTGACTTTCCGGCAGCCCGAGATCTAACAGAATCAAATCAAAACTGCTTTTTTGAGAGAGACGCTCCAGCCCAGTAGAAAGACAGTCAGCATGCACCAGCGTGACCGGAAGATTTAACGTGCTGGCGGTCGAAGCATCGACCAGCATCGCCTTTATTAACCGGGCATGGCCCGGATCGTCTTCGATCAACAGGATTTTGAGGGGTTTCTCACTCATATCATTTACCTCTTGTAGTGGTTGGCAAAATAAAACAAACCGTGCACCCTTTGCCCTTCTCCGATTCTACCCACATTCTACCGTTATGCACCTCGATTATCCGTTTCACGATCGCTAACCCGGCACCGGATCCTCCGCCACTCTGGTCCACCTGGTAGAACAACTCGAACACCTTCTCGTGCTCGCTCTTGTCTATTCCTATACCATTGTCCTTTACAAAGAACACCGTTTCTTCTCTATCTACACGGTACCTTATCTCTACTTTTGGGGTTGGCTGTTCGCCCGCGTATTTTATACTATTCCCTATAAGATTCACCAGCACCTCTGCTATCCGCATTTGGTCCACATGAACCACAGGGAAGTCCTCAGCCACGGAGATTTCAACACCACTCGATTTTATCTGCTCTGCGGTCTGCTCCAGTGCGTCTTTGACAATTTCGCCAAACGGCACATCCTCTGGCGGATTCGCTATACGCCCGATGCGAGAGAGTTGTAGTGTGTCACTCAAAAGCTTTTCCATCTTTGTTGCAGCTTTATCTATATCCTGCAAATCGTTTGCCGCTTCTTCCAGTGCATTCTGTTTTAAATCCTCCTGGACTAAGTCAACAAATCCTCGTATGGTATCAAGTGGCGACCGTAAGTCGTGAGAGACAGTGTAGGTAAAACGCTCCATCTCTCTGTTCTTTGCCTCGAGTTCTTGCTCCATCTGCTTGTGCTCGCTGATGTCTCGAATCGTTATCAGGTAGGCACGTTCCCCTTCCCACTCAGTTTCCACCACGTACATTTCACCTACACCTGCTTTTCCACCGCGGCGGATAATATCAATCTCCGTTGATTCACCGGACATAACGGGGAAGCCAAACAATTCACCGTTGAGTCCCTCTCTCGTGCGACCAAACATGGCTGCCAAAGCAGGATTGGTAAAACGTACCATTCCCTCCCGATCTACAACGATGACACCATCAACGCTCCTTTCTACTATACTGTAGAAGCTTGCGCGGCTTTTCTTCAACTCCTCCCCCATTCGCTTCTGTTCTATAGCATGACGTATAACTCGTACAAGCAGGTGACTGTCCATTTTATCTTTGAGCAGATAGTCCTGCGCATCCATTTGAACTGCTTGCACGCCCAATGATTCATCGCGGGCTCCGGTTAGAACGACAATCGGCAGTGTGGGCATCCGGTCCCGCAGATGCGTAAGCGTCGCGTGCCAATCGCGGTCTGGCACTGACAGATCCAAAAGAACCACATCGGAGTGTGCTTCAGAAAGATGTTTCAGACCTTTCGCTATACTGTCAACCCACTCAAGATTGTACTGAAAACCAGTAATTCCGCTCAGCATCTCTTGTATTAATCGTGCGTCTCCTGGATTGTCTACGATCAATAGGATGTTGAAGGTTTTCTCACTCATATCGTTTACCTCTTTTAGTGGTTAGCAGCAAAACAGACTGTGCACTCTTTGTCCTTCTCTGATTCTATCCGGATTCGCCCGCCGTGCACATAACTCTTTCTCATCATCCACCACAAGAATGCAGTATTCTAAAGCCTTTTTTTCTTCCGCTGCACGCTTTTGTTGAACGCTGAAGATCGCGGTATGGAGTTCCTCTAAGGAAATCGGCTTGCAGAGATAATCAATTGCACCGGGGCGAATTGACTCTATCGTCTTATCCCCGTCACCATACGCGGTGATAATAATGACATCTAAATCGAGGTGTGCTTCTCGAATCTCTTTCAGCAGTTCAAAGCCACTAAGCTGGGGCATTCCGAGGTCGAGGAACAGGAGCTCGTAAGCCTTTCTATTCTTTTCGGCCTCCCGCAACTTCTCCAGAACACCAACAGGCGAAGTGGTATAATCAACTTTATAACCCTCCTTCTGCAGTTCGCACTGCAAATATTTGCAAAGTTCCTCTTCGTCATCCACTATTAGCGCTTTCATTTTTCTTCTACCAATCGTAACTAATTTTATATATATAGGGAGGGAAGAGGAATAATTTAAAGGAAATGAAAACATTTATTTTTAATGTGGTGATTGAGGATGACCCATTTGAAGACGGAAGGATGGCTTATCACACTTATTGCCCTGCTTTAGATGAATACGGAGCAGCTACTTGGGGGTTTACGAGAGATGAGGCTTTAAAAAATATTCAAGAAGTTGTCAGGATGATAGTAGAAGAACTAATTGAAGATGGGAAACCAATACCAGAATCACCGAAGAAAGATGTTCAGATATTCACAGAGCAGAAGGTAATGGTAACTGTCTAATGCCGATTGATTACAGCAAGCTTCGAGGTCTAACTGCCCGTAAGCTTACTTCCGCCCTCGCTCGTGATGGATTTTATCTTCGCTCACAAAGAGGAAGTCACCAAAGGTACTATCATCCAGACGGAAGAAAAGTTACCCTCGTCTTTCTTTCACAGTCAGGGTGATACGTTCCCACCGAAACACTGAAAAAGATAATTGAAAAACAAGCGAAATGGACTGAAAGGGATCTAGAACTATTGAAAATTTTGAAATAAACATCAAATATGATGTCTGATAAAAACATTTTCATATCTTCTTTTCGCAAATCCTTCTCTGATGTTTATAGCTGCGGACCTTGATGACCTTCTTATCTGGTCAGTCCGCGAATACTTTTCCTCTGTTGGAAATGTCTTTGTCATCTCAAATATCTGCATAGCCAGCTCAAAAGCCCGAATGTACACTTTAAGGTCCTTGCAAGATTTGATTCCACCCCTATTTCCTCCTTCTATCCTCTATTTTCTGACCTCTGTCTTCCGACCTCCATTCGTTTTTCCAGAATATCAACAATAGTTCCCATTGTCCAGTTCCAGTCTGAGTATTTGCTTACTGTCCCCTTTGCACCTGCTTTGAGTGCATCGATTTCCATATCTGTTCTGGCGTAGGCGGTGAACAGGTAAATGTTCGCTTTGGGATAGGTTTCAATTATCCTTCTGGTTGCTTCAGCACCGTCCATCACAGGCATTCTGAGGTCCATCAGCACGAGATCCGGTTTATGTCCTTCGCTTGCCAGTTTGCCGTACATTTCAACTCCATTCTTGCCATTCTCGGCACTGTACGCGATGAACTTGTGCTTCGTAACCCGCTCTAAAAAACGGGTTAGTAGTCTGTGAATAGCTTCTTCATCATCCACAATCAAGATAGTATATTCCATTTTTATTCATTACCTCCTTCTTCTTCTTCTCCTTCCTCTAAATACTTGCCCGCCAGCGCATCACTCACCAGTTTCTGAACTTCATCGTTTCTTTCGCGTATTATCTGTATGCTCTCTTTTTGGTCCTCGTCAAGATTGCTGCTTTCAAATAATAGTTGTGAGTATCCTCCAATGATAGTCGCCGGGGTGATAATTCGGTGTGACGTCTCTTTTAGAAAGTATTCTCTCAATCTATAAGCCTCTTTCACCTCTTCTTCCGCACGTTTGCGATCCGTGATGTCCCGTATAGATGCAAGGTAGGCAGGTTCTCCCTCCCACTCCGTCTCCGTCACACGCATCTCCCCTGTACCTGTCTCTCCACCCCGGCGGATAATGTCAATCTCCGTTGATCCGCCCCCCGTAATAGGAAAGCCAAACAATTCACCT
>JAENXH010000124.1 GCA_016649585.1 Methanosarcinales archaeon | reverse complement strand
ATTGAGAGCGTAACTGTTACGGCACGGGTTAAAGATAGGACGTGGTTCGAGATAGTTGACCCAAGCGGATGTCAGGAAACTGAATATCAGGCAACTATCAGTAAATTTGTTAATATTACCGATGACGCTAACTTCCGTTTTTATACCCGCAAAGTCCCTGCGCTATCGCTGCCATTTATAATCTTCCTGGCTATAATGCTGTCTGTGATTGCGGTATCAGCAATTAGAAGAAGTGAATTATAAAAGAACCGTTGATACAAATAAACGGATGAGAGAGCACTGAGATACGCAATAAAGGTTACGTTCTTTCTATGCAAATACTGACCTCAGGTTCTTACCAAAAGCCCCTAACCCTTTTAATAGCGCCGTGTTCAATATATGGTTAGTGGATCCGCTCTCGGAGGTCCGTGGATACGAAATAAATCCCAATAAAAAAATAGGAGGTGAAAATGAAAACGATATGTAAATCCCTGTTAATTGCTTCGTTGGCAGTTGTTGTCATTGTTGTAAGCGCAGGTGCGGCTGACATAAGCTATGGAGAGGATGAACGATATACTAATGTTACTCAGGGCACTTCAGTTGTGGTAAACCCGGATCCTGTTGTTGGGGATCCTAACCCAGATTCCATCCCAGAATTCTCGACAATCGCCATTCCAGTTGCATCAGTATTAGGGCTGCTGTTCTTATTCAACTATCGCAGGCATAGAAGAGAATAAACGAAAAAATACGAAGGGTTGATTTTTTAAAACCTTCTTCCCCCTTATTTTTAGGGGAGTTTAGAATCCGTGATAGGCAGTAATCTTTTCCCCGTCGCCCGCTGCAAGTAGTATCCTTTCATGTCATGTCACGGTAACGCTCTTTGCCAGATTACGCGGCTTGTCAGGGTCAAGTCCCCGGTAGACCGCGAGCTGATATGCGAGCACTTGCATCGGTATGATCTGTATTATTGGGTTCAGCTCTTCCGCCTCGGGCACTTTTATCCAGTAATCGAAGATCTCTTCCCTCTCCGAGGCGACACCGATGATATACCCTCCTCTGCTTTTTATTTCCTCTGCATTCGACAGGATCTTCGATTTGTTATCGTTTGATACAAAGACAATGCAGGGCACACCATCCTCAATCAACGCCAGAGGTCCATGCTTAAGCTCACCACCGGCAAACGCTTCCGCATGAATATATGATACCTCTTTTATCTTCAGTGCCGCTTCCAATGCAGTTGCATACTGAGCGCCCCGTCCAATTAGATAGATATCCCTTTTATCGTAGAGTATCGCTGCAAGCTTCGCCAGATGTTCCCGCATTGACCGCGAGGTTAATTTGTAGATATCGAGATATAAACTTCCGATTTTCTTCAAGCCTTCCTCGTATTTACCTGCAAGCGCATAAGCGAGCATCTCCATCAAGACGACCTGGGAGGTGTATGTTTTCGTTGATAAGACACAAATCTCAGGCCCGCTGTTCATAAACAATTGCCCATCACTTTCCCGCGCTAAGATTGAGCCATCTCTGTTTACTATGCCCACCACTCTGCTTCCCTTTCGCTTCGCCGCGTTCGCTGCATCCAGCACATCCGCGGTCTCACCTGATTGCGAAACTGCGAATACAAGTGTTTTATCAGTCAAAAAATGCTCGTAATTTTCAAATTCGGACGCTAATACCGGGTTCACATGCAGCTTCGCCGCTTTTGAGAATAAATAACTGCCTGTCAGGCACGCATTATAACTCGAACCACAGCCAATGAAGAAGGTTCCAGCCGCATTCCGCATCTTGTCACATATCCCCTGGACGATCTCCTCATTCTGCTGCAACGCTCTGAGTATCGTTTCATCCTGCTCGCTTATCTCCTTCAGCATGAGATGGTCAAATTCACCTTTCTTTACTTCTTCGGCATCGCATTTCACCGTATCTATGGGTCTCACAACAATGCGATCTTCCGCTAAATTGTAGATGCAGAGACCCAGCTCATCATCTGCAACGAAGACATCCTCACTCTTAAGATAAACCACCTTATTTGTCCATTCCAGGAAAGCGAGAACATCCGAAGCGGGAAAGATTGCCTGTTCTGAAATCCCCAGCGTGAGTGAGCGAGACCCTTTCCTCGCACCCACTATCTTATTCTCACCGCTCTTTATCGCAAGAAGCGTATAACTGCCCTCAAGCAGCTTCAGCGCATTGATAACCGCATCTTCAAAATTGCACCCTTCCGCGCTAAACTCCTCTATCAAATGTGAAACCACTTCTGAATCAGTGTCCGACGTGAAGACGTGCCCTCTCTTAACCAAACCCGCCTTCAGCTCGCGATGATTCTCTATTATCCCGTTATGAACAATCGCTATTTCATTCTTGCAATCAAAATGGGGATGAGCATTCTCCTTTGATACTCTTCCATGTGTGGCCCATCTTACATGTGCAATCCCGATCTTTCCCTCCTCTTCTTCAAACTGAATCTCGCTCAATTTCCCTATCTCCTTCTGGATACACAGCTCGTCTGAGAGGAGAGCCACCCCTGCAGAATCGTACCCTCGATACTCTAACTTTGCCAAGCCGTTCAGAAGAAACGGGAACGCTTCTCTTTTCCCTATATAACCGATAATTCCACACATTTTTTCGTATCGTATCTACAGACCACCGAAAGCGGGTCAACCGAAAATACCTTAAACACGATACTATTAAAGGTGATACGAGCTTGGAGTAAGAACAATAGGTAAGAACCTGAAGTCAGTACCCCAAGACCGGTTGCTTTAAAAAGGAGCAACACAAAAAGATACTATAAAATCCGAAATTGAAAGATAATGTATAACAATAGCGCCGAAGCGCAGATGAAAATCGACATGTTGCTTCACAGCTTGGATGATCTGCATCCCTCTTCAGTCGCGGGGATAGCCGCGCTTTTGAATGTTTCAGAGGATAGAGCCGCGCTTTTCTTGCGGTTCTTGGCTAAATACCGAATTATTACTTACGATGAGACGCGAAAAACAGCAGTCATCTGCTCCGATTTCTCAACGCTCAAGTGAGTAAGAGTTCCGCCATCTTCTCATATCCGCTTAAAAATTCTTCACCTTTTTTCGTCGTCTTGTATACAGAGCCTGAATTCGCCATCAGTCCTCGTTCTTCCAAAAAAGGAATGTATCGCTCTAACCGTGCGAAATTAAGATTCGCTTTATATACTATCTCTGTTTTCCGTGCACCGCCTATTGCCACAGAAAGGATGTCAACCATTATTTCTACTCTACCCCTTCGCTCTTTAAACCGCTCCTTTAAGCTCTCCCTTACTCCATCCTTAACCGCTTCTTCTAACAAAATTGGTGCCATCTTCCTTTTATTTTGGTGCTGCAACGTTTTTTTCGGAATCTCTGGCGTATCCATGGATCTCCGAAAGCGTGTCAGGCAATTGTGTAGATGCCATACCGATTGTGGACATATAAAGCTTTGGGATACGTTTCCGGTGGAAAGCAATATTGCTTAGTTTGAACTCTATTTTCAAAATTGTGCACTATTCCCTTCCGTTCACTATATATGAAGACAATAAGAAAACATAAATAGGGTAACTGTTGAGGGTTACCATAATAGAAGCCTTGAAGGGGGAGAAAAAAGAGAGATGATGTTGAAAATAGACACAATATTGGAGCGGTTACAAGACTCGCAATGGCATTCATTAGATGAGATTGGAGGTTACGTTTCCTTATCGGATGATAAGGTTAAAAGGATCATTGCCTTTTTAGAAGAGAACGAATTTGTTAATTTTGAGAATGATAAAACGAGGGCTAAAATTAGAACCACAGGATTAAGATTTTTAGAGCTGCCCGCGGAATAAATTTTGTGATTTATATGTATGTGGGTGGATCGCTATAGCATATCTTTCAATCCCCTTAATTGCTCCTCTAGATTCTTCCCTTTCTCTGTAAGATAATAGTAATTCCCTCCGTCCGGGCAGTCTATAAAACCGTGCTCCAGAAGGAAGTCAAAATATCGTTGGAAGTTCCGCCAGTCCAAATATGCCCCTTGCATGATACGTGTCTTCTTCGCTTTACCCTCATGCGCCTTTTCTTCTTCTGAAGTCGCCCTCAGTATATCATAAGTGATTTCCCATCGACTTCTTCGATTTATTTCTTTACTCATGTGAGGAAGAGTTCCTTTATCATCTGATACTCATGCAAAAATTCTTCGCCTTTTTCCGTCGTCTGGTATACCGCTTCCGCATTCTCCATTAATCCTCTCTCTTCCAGAAAGGGGATATACCTCTCTGCCCGATTGAAATTAAGATTCGCTTTATATACCATTTCAGTTTTACGTACACCTTCCCGTGCAGTGGAAAGTATATCCACCATTATTTCTAATTTACCCCTTCGCTCTTTAAATCGCTCCTTTAAACCTCTACTCAACCCATCCTTCATCGCGTCTTCTAACAAAATTGAAGCCATCTTTTATCCTCCCTATTTTTTTATTTTGGTGCGGCAACGCTTCCTCGTGATCCCGGTTATATCCGTGGATCTCCGAAAGCGTGGCAGACTTATAACATATGTTTA
>JAENXH010000123.1 GCA_016649585.1 Methanosarcinales archaeon | reverse complement strand
AGAACGGTGAATAAATTATGCTCCCACTTTCCAGGCACGGTTTCCCGCTCGTAACAGTGAGTGACCTCAGTATACGAGGACAATATATTTCCAACGCTTTCTACCTGATCTTGAGGCACCTTCCACGCCACCACTGCATTTGCCACGATGCCTACTTTTCGCTGGTTGACCGAAATACCAAGTCTCTTGATAACACCGCCATTCATCAACCTCTTTAATCTTGCTATCGCCTCCTCTTGACTTATCCCTGTTTCCTTTGCGACCCCTTCGAAGGGTTCCCTTACCAGTGGTATCCCCTCTTGCGTGATGTGCAGAATAGCCTGGTCTGTCTCATCCGTATCCACGGGGCTCTGAGCCACTTCTTTTATGTATTTATCTGTATTTGCAACAGTATCAGTAAATTTAAAGCGAACGTCAATCTTAAACACGCGAGTGGTGGGTAGGTCTAAGACGTCGGAGTCAGGGATTCCGGTTCTTCTTTCTATCTCTTCCACAGTGCTCTTTAAATCTTTCCCGCCGCACGTTGTAACAGTGAACCAGAGGTTGTAGTCATGTTCACGCTGATAGTTGTGGGTTACGCTCATGTATTCGTTGACGATACCGACAACCTTCTCTATTTGCTCGTCTGGCACTTTCATAGCCATCAAAGTAGAGGAACACGTACCGAGTTTTTGAGCGTCGAGAATCGTGCGGAGTTTACGGATGACCCCTTTGGAGAATAGTTTTTGACTGCGTGATAACGCCTCTTCTTCTGAGACTCCCAGCTTTTTCCCTATCGCTGCCCAGGGGCTTTTATCTACCGGGAACTCATCTTGCAACACTTGTAGCAGTTCTTTATCCAGCTTATCCAGTTTTACAGGCTCTTTCATGCTCAGTCTTATCCCCTCAAACCTTTCTTTAGAAAAGAAAGCTTTACCAACAAACTTTCTTTCACAAAGAAAGTTTGATCAAAGAAACTTATATTTTTTGTTTTGAATTTGGTGCTTGGTGCTTGGAATTTATTTGCGATTTGGTGCTTGAGATTTGGAATTTTCCACATTTTATTGAGCATATTCACCTCCTGGTATATAGGGGCACCACGGCTCCTCAGCTAAATAGTCGCCGTTTAAATCCTCCGGCTCGTGCAGACCACCACAGACATCCACAAAACTTGTTAAGCCGTATGCGCGTGCGCGACACCCGCCACAGATATCCATGTATTCACAAGCACTACACTTACCCTTTAAGTTGTTGAAATTGCGAAGCGCCTTTAGTACAGGCGAATGGAACCATATATCTCGAAAATGCGTTTCTCGAATGTTACCAAGTTTTACAGGTAGATAAGGGCAGGGGGTGACTTCTCCCGTGGGATAAATACGACAATAAGTGAGCCCGGCAATGCATCCCCGTGTCCACCTTTCCAGTTCTAATCCCTTTTGCGATGCGATGCGCATAAATTGAGGTGCACATACAGGTCTAACGTTAAGGTTATATTTTGCATCTGCTATTTTTTCAAGCACACCATCAATCATCTGCTCATACATATCTGCAGATATATCCTTTACTTTCACACCTCTGCCCGTAGGCACGAGGAAGAAGAGGTGAAAAGCGCTTGCTCCATGCTCTTCAGCCAGCGCCATTATATCATCAATCTCATCGTAGTTCTGCTGCGTCACGGTGGTATTAACCTGAATGTCCATACCGTTTCTTATACAAGCGTCGATCCCGTCCAATGCACGACTCCATGAACCGATTACGCCGCGAAACGCATCATGTTGCTCTGGCATGCACGAATCAATGCTGACCGCAACTGCTTTTACACCGCAGGATTTGAGTTCCCGCGCAATGGAATCTGTTATGAGTGTGCCATTGGTGCCCATCGCTACGGTCAGGCCCTTTTCTGTTGCGTAGCGAGCGAGTTCGAAGACGTCATTACGGAGCAGGGGTTCGCCACCACTTAATATGAGAATGGGCTTGCTCACTTCCGCAATCTGGTCTATGAGCATCTTCCCTTCCACCGTGTTCAACTCCCGCTCTTCCTCGCGTTCACCGGCATCTATGTAGCAGTGCGGGCACCGCAAGTTACACCGGAAGGTCATGTTCCATGAGATTAGCCGGGGCAGGAAGCTCTTTGAGGTCTTCGCTTTTTCCTTCTCGTTTTCACTGGCTGAATAACGCTGCTTTCCGCTCATTTTCATTCAAAAATCCCGATAAGTATTGTAATTTAAACCGAGCTTGATATAAAAAGGAGTGGTAATTGTAGCAAAATGCAGAGGAAATTATTGCGTTCTGTGAGAGTGAGAATAAGATACTTCGATAAGAAGTTAGTGGAAGAATCGCTCAGGGGATATCTGAATGAGATGGTGGAGAAACACCCTGAAGTAGAACGGGAGCTTCTCTTCGGCTCCTTTGTCCAGAATGAAAGCGTGCCGGGGAGTGATATAGATTTACTTGTGCTACTGAGCGAGTCAGAAGAGCCTTTCATGGAAAGGATACCACGCTTTTTGCCTTCCCGGTTCCCGGTAGGAGTAGATGTATTCCCTTATACCGCGGAAGGGGTGGAAAGGATGAAGTGCGAAGGGAATTCCTTCATAAGAAGAGCATTGGAAGAAGGAGTGGAGGTATTTCGTAAAGAGAGAAGAGCGTTATAATCAAACTATAGGATCAACACCTGTGACGCGGTTTTTAGCTCAGCTACACATACGATTTATTAAATCAGCTTTTCTAACCCAGCCTGTTCAAAATGGTGGTCAGTAGTAAAGGCTTTAGTGATACCTTTATCCTTCATCACCACAAAGCTAATGCAATCAGTCAAACTCCAATCTTTGTCGTGTCTTTTCTGAAACATTCTTCAGCTATTTTCTTCTCCACACCATAGAGGTAATGGTCATGTTGATGTGCGAGGTCTGTCGGTGCCCCTTCAGGCGTTTCCAGAGCCCACTTATCAACTTCTAAAAAAGGG
This sequence comes from Methanosarcinales archaeon, assembly GCA_016649585.1. Classification (GTDB taxonomy): domain Archaea; phylum Halobacteriota; class Syntropharchaeia; order Alkanophagales; family Methanospirareceae; genus JACGMN01. The sequence goes on along the minus strand of JAENXH010000123.1, from coordinate 1,592 downwards.
TCCGCCTCAAAGTCAGGTTCTTTTTTCATCTCTTCGGGCATAGAGAACCCATCTCCATGAAAGCCCTTATTATCTTTTATTGCTCCTTTCATCATTCCCATTTTATTTTATATATCACTACAGGCTTATCATAGCAATTTCTACCTATTATAAAATACAGGTATTTGATTAGCGCCTTTTATAACCACAAGATTATTCATTAATATTATCGGCGGTGGAGGGGGAGAGTAAAATGCAAAGTGCTCCTCGGTAATATAAATATTAAAGGAGGGGGTTAATAGGTTATAAAGAATATGGAAACAGTTGAGGAAATAAAAAGGTTATTGGAAGATATGCAAAAAAGTGAGGCGTTCAAATCGAGAAGGGAAGTTGTTATAGACGCAATAAAAGAAATGGCGGTAAGATACGGTTTCTACCCCAAAGAAGCGGCGAGGGATATTTTAAACAAGAGAATAATTGGGAAAATGAGTGATACAGTGAGAGAAGTAAGAGAAGAATGATATGATATATCTCGATACGAGTGCCTTTGTTAAAGAGTATCACGATGAGGAAGGTAGTGCATACGTCCATGAAATTTTCAGGAAGGCAAAAGAGGGGGAAGAAAAACTGTTAACCTCTCTGTGGACGATAAGTGAAACGATAAATGTTTTAGATAGGCACAAAATGAGGAAAGAGATAACAGAAGAGGAATTTGAAATTGTAATCGGGGCGATTTTTTCAGACATTTTGGATTTGAAGGAGTGCGAGGCTCTTGAAGTTATTGAAGTGGATACAGATTTGGTCAAGATGTCGTGGGAGATAATCATTAAAGAACACCTATCAGCTGCTGATGCATTGCATTTGGTTACAGCTTTAAGCAAAAAAGTGACAGAATTCTTAGCTGCGGATAGAAAACTTCTGAATGTTGCGAAGAAAAAGGGATTACAAGCAATAAATGTAGAAGAGGTATCAATAACATGACAAAAGAATCTGTGAAATCTCGTGGTTTTTTACATCCGCCATACAAATACTTGCATTTTACCGCTGAGTCCGCTGAGTCCGCTGAGCCCGCAGAGAACATAGAGAGTCAAGAAAATCATTTATCTCATCTCAGCGCGCTCCGTGCTCTCGGCGGTAAACAAGTACTCTATTTTATGAAATCTCGTGGGGTTTTTGCCAAAGCCATCAAGGGACCAAGAAATCAGAAATATTCATCGCTTTTCGCATCCGCCGCGGCGCCCTTTTGGGCGCCATGTATGGTAACCCCATTAACCGAATTTCAGTCGCTTCTTTTTGATTTTATTTTCAAATATTGATATTATTCTGTCAAGGAACTATCTAACAATCTAGTGATTTTAAACTTTTCACCACACCCATCTATCGATTTCACCTAATTAGCAAGCAGTAACTGTCTTAAACCAGTTTTCATTCAGGATTTTTATCAAAAATCCTCAGTATTTCTCCACAAGACAGTACCAAACTCTAAAAAACAACTCTTTCAGCAAGAAAAAATCAATAGCTACCACTAACTAACCCCTGTTTATTCGTTATGCGCTGCGTGAAACGTTAAATAACCTTCATCCAGGATTCAAGAACGGTACGAACATCAAAAA
>JAENXH010000122.1 GCA_016649585.1 Methanosarcinales archaeon | reverse complement strand
CCCATATTCTGAAGATAATCTGGGGTAAATTGAGTAGAGATGCGGCAGTTATCGGCAAGATCTTAGGATCGTTTACCAATTTGGTATCGAAGGTCAAGAACTTTTTAGGTTTCCGCCCAATAGTTAACTTTAAGTGTCACTGCTGATAATGGATTGGTAGACGGCCTCTATATATCACCAAAACTGAGATGAGAAAATAACCATGAAACCCAAATCCAAAATCTACATCCCCGGCCACCGCGGCATGGTAGGCTCATCCATCCACCGTAACCTCGAAGCCAGAGGCTACACCAACCTGATAACCCGCACCCACTCCGAGCTTGACCTCACCAACCAGCAGGCTGTAAACAACTTCTTCGAAACAGAAAGACCGGAATACGTTTTCTTAGCTGCAGCAAAAGTGGGCGGCATTCTGGCAAATAGCACATACCCGGCAGAGTTCATCTACGATAACATCATGATCGAAGCCAACGTCATCCATGCCGCATACACCTATGGCGTGAAAAAACTGCTCTTCCTCGGCTCATCGTGCATCTACCCAAAACTTGCGCCGCAGCCGCTCAAAGAAGAGTATCTGCTGACAGGAGAACTGGAAGTTACCAACGAGGCGTATGCGATTGCAAAGATAGCAGGGATTCGGCTGTGCAAGCATTACAATCAGCAGTATGGAACGAACTTCATCTCTGTTATGCCAACGAACCTGTACGGTCCGAATGACAACTATGACCTTGAGACGTCGCATGTGATGGCAGCCCTCATCCGAAAGTTCCATGATGCGAAAGTAAACGACGCGTCGCAGGTCGTTGTGTGGGGTACAGGCACACCCAGGCGTGAGTTTTTGCAGGTCGATGATATGGCAGATGCGTGTGTGTATCTGATGGAGAACTATGACGTGTCCGATATTGGCGAATTTGTAAATATCGGGGTTGGGGAGGATCTTACGATACGGGATCTGGCTGAGCTGATAAAGGATATTGTTGGGTATGAAGGAGAGATTGTTTACGATGCATCAAAACCTGATGGGACTCCGCAGAAACTTCTGGATGTCACAAAGTTGCACAATCTCGGTTGGCAGGCTAAGATCTCGCTCAGAGATGGAATAAAGCAGGCATATGACTGGTATACGGCTCATTTGTAGCTTTGATGAATTTGCGAAGTACATAGCAAGACATATATCGTGAAAAGGATGAGGAATGACCTATCCAAAAGTCGCAATCATCATCCTGAACTGGAACTGGTGGGGAGGATGAAATGGTGATTGGTGAAGCGTGGTGGGTGAAGGGTGAAGGGTGAAGAGTAATGAGTGAGGGGTCACATATTGCAGATTACCGATCACGGATCATGCATTTCGGATTACCCGAAGGATAAGGAGTCATAAAGATATAAAGATTTAGGAATAGATTTAGAAGAGGAGATAATGGGTTTGAGAGAGGAATGGGATTTCGCTGATGAGATATTTTACCTTCTTTTTAACCGATCATAAACCCTTTTCCTCAAATCAACATCGAAGAAGACAACTCTTTTTTCTGATTCCTCTATCTTATAGATTATTCGATATTTTCCAATCCTTTTATTCCAGTATCCCCTCAAATCGCCTTTTAAATTAAGTCCAGAATAAGGATTGTTCAAAATTTCATCAACGGCTTCTACAACCCTTTCTTTTATATCTGCATCGAGTTTCTTCTCTTGTTTCAGGAAGGTCTTCAAGAAACGTGCTCTGTACATGCATGCTCACTTTAATAGCTTTTCAATCTCTTCAGGCTCGGCATCTATATAATCCCCGGTTTTTAGTTCTTCCTCGCCCTTCTTTAACCTTTTCAATGTCTCCTCGTCCATGAGCACCTCCAGAGTTTCAAGAATCTGATCTATCCTCTCATGCGTATCATAAATCTCTTCAACCATCTTCCTCGGTATTTGGATTGTATCCATCTCCATCTAAGATAGTAAAATAACTTTGATTGCTATATAAACTCTCGTGTAGAAAAGAAGTTTTGAAAAAATGAACCTAAAAGTCGCCATCATCATCCTGAACTGGAACTGGTGGGGAGGATGAAATGGTGATGGGTGAAGCGTAATGGGTAATGAGTGAGGGTGGGGTATAAAAATGAATAAAAAGATCGGGTTTACTTTGCATGCAGAAGAGAAGCTCAAACGCCTCTTGAAGATAGGAGTTGCGAAGGTATGAATAACTACTTCCAAGGCGCGTATAAAGGGAAACGAATTCTAATCACAGGGCATACCGGTTTTAAAGGTTCTTGGTTATCGTTATGGTTAAAAGAAATTGGAGCAGATATAATTGGCTATGCTTTAGAACCACCGACAAAACCAAATTTATTTGAAGCTCTAAGCTTGGGCGAAAAAATAACACATATTATTGGTGATGTTAGAAATGAAGAACATCTGCTCTCTGTTTTTGAGAAATATAAACCTTAATTTGTTTTCCACCGGGCAGCGCAGCCATTAGTGATACTCTCTTATAAAGAACCGAAGCTTACATACGAAACAAATGTGATGGGAACAGTAAATGTTTTGGAAGCGGTAAGGAAGACAAACAGTGTGCGGGTCTGTATTATTGTTACCAGCGATAAATGTTATGAAAATAAGGAATGGGTTTATTGCTCCAGAGAAACAGACTCTATGGGTGGATACGACCCTTATAGCTCAAGTAAGGGTTGTGTTGAACTTGTTACCAGTGCCTATAGAAAGTCATTTTTTAATCCCGGGAATTACGAGAAAACTCATAATGTGGCTTTATCTTCTGTTCGTGCGGGAAATGTGATAGGTGGTGGAGATTGGGGCGAAGACAGAATTATCCCGGATTGTATAAGTGCACTTTCTCAAAAGGAAACAATTGTTGTTCGTAATCCAAAAGCAACAAGACCCTGGCAATATATTTTAGAACCCTTAACAGGTTATTTACTGCTTGGCGGTTTGATGTATGAAGATGGAGCCAGGTATAGTAGTGCTTGGAATTTCGGTCCAAACGATGAAAGCATAATAACAGTGGGGGAGTTAGTCAAGCTTATAATTAAACACTGGGGCAGTGGTGCCTATACAATAGGTACCTCAAATCACCCACATGAAGCTGGTCTCTTGAAGTTAGATGCGAGCAAAGCCAGGGTATTGCTTGATTGGAAGCCAATTTATGACGTATATGAAGCGGTTGAAAAGACTATTAATTGGTATAAGAATTTTTATAATGGTATGAGAAAAGAAGAGTTGTATAAATTTACAGTAAAGGAAATCTGGGAGTATATAAACCGTATGGCTGATAAATATGGAAGAAGGCGGAAGGGGACTAAATAAAATGATAGCAATAAAAGCAGTGGTAAAAAAAAATGGCTTGATAAAGCCGTTAGAGGCAATAGACCTGCCAGAAGACAAGGAAATTGTCATTTATATCTCTGAAGAAAAACATGAAAACACGACTTAATCTTGAACGTATAAAAAAATTCGTAGATGAGGATAATTTTGTTATTTCGAAGCATGCAAGGGTTAGAATGTTTCAGAGGAATATTTCAACGGAAGACATCAAAGGAGGAATACTGAATGGAGAAATAATAGAGGAGTATGGAGATGATGAGCCCTGTCCATCAGCTCTAATGTTAGGGGGTTTGGAAAATATTCCTTATCATGTTGTTGTCGCAGAATGTGAAGACCACGTGAGAATAGTAACAGTTTATAAACCAGAAGGAGATAAATGGATAAGATATAGAATGAGAAGGAGGTGAAACATGAAGCCAAGTAGATGCAGTTTTTGTAAAGGGAAATTGGATGAGGGTAAAACGGAGTTTGTTGCGAAAGTAGGAGATGAGGTGATTTCAATTAAAGATGTGCCAGCATACGTTTGTGAGAATTGCGGAGAGGCTTATTTCACGCCGGAGATTTCAAGAAAGATTGACGAAGTTATGAAGGATTTCCACGGACACAAACTATTAGCCCACCCAATTGCAGCAGGAGAAGTAGAGATAAAAGTTTGATGGATACGGAACGGAATGAAAAAGTGAAAAACAAAATGCAAACAGTTGACAAAGAGGGTAGGTGCCAAAAAAATTGGAAGACGAGTTGAAGTCATTCTTTTGCCAGCACCTGATAAGTCTGAAGAGTCCCCCGGTAAAGGCACAATGATCCGGGAAGGGTTGACCGAAGAGGAGCTTTTTCTTGCAGCAACCTTTCAGGCAGCAATGGAAGACGATCCCGAGGAAGATGCTATCTGGAGGAAGTACATCAAATTTATAGAATAAAAGCAATGAAAAAGTAAAAAGAGGAGAATGGTTAAATGATAGCAATAAAGGCAGTTGTAAAAAAGATGGCTTGATAAAGCCGTTTGAGGCGATAGACCTATCGGAAGACAAGGAAATTGTTATTTATGTCCCTGAAGAAAAAGCGGAAGCAGAAGAATATTCAGATTGGACTGATGAAGACTGGCAAAGGTTTAGCCTTCATAGTTTTATGAACGACGAAGACGAAAGTTTTTCATATCAAATGATGAAACATCAAGAAGAAACAGGCTTTGCAAAGAAGGTGCTGGGCAATGAAAAGGAGGATG